>NZ_JBIUWQ010000059.1:0-40679 GCF_044743525.1 Pseudomonas sp. NPDC087598
GGTAGTGTGGGGTTTCCCCATGTGAGAGTAGGTCATCGTCAAGATTAAATTCCGAAACCCCAATTGCGAAAGCAGTTGGGGTTTTGTTTTGCCCGCAGAAAAGTTTTTCCTCCATTCCCGGAGGGTCCAACCGTCGCCAGAGCTGCCATTGGGGAAAAACGTTCTGAAGTGACCGGGCAGTTTTTGGTATGGTGCAGCTCGTTTTTTCACGGACTGATGTCATGCCTATGGATCGGCACTCATTTATGTCAAAGAGTTGCTGTAGAAATGCCTGAGCCAATCCCGATCAAGGATCACGAAAAAGAGACGCGCCTGGTCAACAAGCGATTGATTGCTTGCGCCTTGTTCGTCTTCGCCATCAGCTGTGCCCTGGTGGTGCGGTTGTATATCCTGCAAGTGGTGGAGTTCGACTACCACTCGACCATCTCTGAAAACAATCGCGTACATGTCCTGCCGATTCCGCCGACACGCGGACTGATCTACGATCGCAACGGCGTTCTATTGGCCGATAACCGCCCCAGTTACAACCTGATCTTCACTCGCGAACGTGCAACTGACGTCAACCAGGAGCTAGACGAAGTTATCAACCTCCTGCACCTTCCCGCCGAAGACCGCACGGTGTTCGACAAGGCGATGAAGCAGTCCCGGCATCCCTTTACGCCCGTGACACTGTTCTACGAGCTGACGGAGGAGCAGATCGCCGTGCTGGCGGTCAATGAGTTCCGCTTGCCGGGGCTTGATGTCGAACCGCAGTTTGTCCGGCATTACCCGCTCGGCATGCATTTCGCGCATTCGATCGGTTATGTCGGTCGGATCAACGAGAAAGAGTCGAAGACGCTCGATTCGGTTGAATATCGCGGCACCCAGTCCATCGGCAAAACCGGCATCGAACGCTTTTACGAAGAACAGCTGCACGGTCACGTCGGTTACGAAGAGGTGGAAACCAATGCCCAAGGCCGTGTCTTGCGAGTGCTCAAGCACACCGACCCGGTGCCGGGTAAAAACATTGTCCTGAGCCTCGACGTCAAACTGCAGGAGGCGGCCGAAGCCGCTCTGGGTGATCGTCGTGGTTCAGTCGTGGCGCTCGATCCGTCCACCGGGGAAGTGCTGGCGATGGTCAGTAACCCGAGCTTTGACCCGAACCTGTTTGTCACCGGAATCAGCTCCAAGGAATATTCGGCGCTGCGCGACTCCATCGACCGGCCGCTCTTCAACCGTGTGCTGCGCGGCTTGTACGCACCAGGCTCGACGATCAAGCCGGAAGTGGCCATCGCCGGGCTCGATGCCGGGGTCGTCACGCCGCAGACTCGAGTGTTCGATCCGGGCTACTACCAACTCCCGGACTTCGATCACAAGTACCGCAACTGGAACCACAGTGGCGACGGCTGGGTAGACATGGACGCGGCGATCATGCGTTCCAACGATACCTACTTCTACGACCTTGCGCACAAGCTGGGTATCGATCGACTGCACGATTACATGGCCATGTTCGGCCTTGGCGAAAAAGTGTCGCTGGACATGTTCGAAGAATCTCCCGGGCTGATGCCATCCCAGGCCTGGAAGCGCGCAACGCGGCGACAGGCGTGGTTCCCGGGCGAGACGGTAATTCTCGGCATCGGTCAGGGCTATATGCAGGTGACGCCGCTGCAACTGGCTCAGGCCACTGCGTTGATCGCCAACAAAGGCGTGTGGAACCGTCCGCACTTGGCCAAAACCGTCGATGGCATCGCACCGGTCGACGAGCACCCGATGCCGAATATCCTGCTCAAGGATCCGCGCGACTGGGAACAGGTCAACCATGGTATGCAGATGGTGATGCACGATGCCCGCGGCATTGCTCGTGCGGCAGCGGCAGGGGCGCAGTATCGTATCGCCGGCAAGAGCGGCACAGCGCAGGTCGTCGCGATCAAGCAGGGCGAACGCTACAACCGCGAAAAGACGCTTGAGCGCCATCGCGACAACGCCTTGTTCGTCGGCTTCGCACCGGCTGAACATCCGAAGATCGCGATTTCGGTGATGATCGAGAACGGTGAGGCCGGCGGTCGTGTGGCCGGTCCCGTCGTGCGGCAGATCATGGATGCCTGGTTGCTCGATCAGGATGGCCATCTCAAGCCGCAATACGCGGCGCCGAGCAAAGCGCCGGGTGATCCGCACGTTTAGCCGGTAATCGCTTCCCGGCACAGGCCGCGCCTGTGCCGGGAAGCTGCCATCGAACTACTTGCAGCTATAACCTTCAGGCATCGTCACTGTGTAGTTGCGTTGCACACGGTCGTGGAAGTCTAGGTTCTGCAGGCCTTGCTCCACCAGAAAAGCTTCGACCTTGGCCGCCTGGCAGTCATCGTTGTAGGACGAAGCCCGAAGCAGGTAGACCGCACGCTTGCTCACTTCATCCCGGGCAGTGGCGGTGAAGGTGCTGAGGGTGGTGTAACCGGTTCGCTCCGAAGTCCCTACTGGGCCATAAGTAGTGTTTGGCTTGCTCGTACAGATCAGCCGATCGTCTTTTTTCTTAGTGTTCTTGCACACGGTCGAGGTACTGGTCGGTACCTGCCCATAATCGGTGGCGGTGTAGCGGTAAGTCACCTGTCGACTGCCAACATCGAGGCTGAGTGTCATTTTGATCGGTGCATGGTTTTTCGGCAGGCTGGCGTCGGTATAGACCTCCTGGAACCCCCTGTCTTTCAGCGCGTTGACCATGTCGCGAAGATAGTAACGGGCGTTAAGTGCGTTTTCATCGCTGCCGCCTGCAGAGGTCACCAGTACAGTGGCCTTGCGGTCGAATTGATAGTCCGGATCGGGTGTTGCGTTGAGTGCCACGTCTATTTGTGTGGCGCAGCCGCTGAGTAACGCTGTCAGCAACAACAGCGCGCAGAGGAAATAACGGGTCATGCAAAAGCCGCCTTGCAACTAAGGATTGAATAAGAGTTAAACGGTTGGCCCCCGCAATAAACTAATCACGGGCATAAAAGAAGGGTCAGTCTTTTTGATATTCCAGCAGATCGCCTGGCTGGCAATCGAGCGCAGCACAGAGCTTGTCCAGAGTTGCCATCTTCACTCCCTTGACCTTGCCATTCTTCAGTAATGACAGATTAGCCTCGGTGATACCCAGTAGAGCGGCTAACTCTTTGGAGCGAATTTTTTGCGTGGCCATGACAACGTCAAGGCGGACGATAATGGTCATTATATTGTTCTATATGTATTGGCTTTGCTCATCGCTGAGGACTTTTGCATCACGCATGATAATTGAAAACAAACAGAGCAAAACGCCTTTGATAATCTCGTAGGCGGACGTGGAAGACAGGCCGATCGAGAATTTGAAAATGCGTTCTCCAGCAGGCAGGTCTATGGACAGCGCCAAGCCTTGCAAGGTTTCTACCAGCGGATAGGTTGCAGGGGAAACGATGCACAGCACACCCACGCGCCACAGGACTTTGATATTGCGATCGGTCCAGGTTTCGCCACGCGACAGGCGCAGGAAAAACAAGCCCGTGAGCCATAACGCGTAGACCGATAGCAGAACGGGCAGGAAGTCCAAAACGACGATCAGTGCAGTGGCCAGTGGCGATAGCCAAGTGGCAGGATCGAGCAGCGCACCTTCGACAAACGGATCAAGCAATTGTGGCGAGCCTTCAGCGAAGGCGTAGAGCAGGGCCGCGAGCATTTCATCCATTTTGAACATCCACAGCGTCGCGCTGCCGCCGACCTCAGTGACGCCCAGAACCCAGACAAGAATCGCTGCCAGCAGTCCAACCCAGTGCATGCGTTGCAACGCCACGCCATCGATGCGAGTACTCATGAAAATTCCTTGCCGTGTCAATTTTGATGACTGATTTTCGATGTTTAATTATCGAATTGCAATAATTTATTATGATAAAGCTACGTCACCGATCTTTTCACTACGCGACTGAACCATAATCAGGCATCGAACCGCCTGCCGGAAGCCAATTGCCCTACGGTGCTTGCCATCGCCCTGACGTTAACGTAAAGATTGGTGCCAGGGCGCTGAAATCATAAAAGCGCAAAGCGGACCGCTCCGGAGCGCTTGATGACTCTAATAAAAACCACTGATCCCAAGTCCCGTCACGAAGCCCGGCTCGCCCGGGAAAAGCTCCATCTCGAAGGCCAGGTGCCCGACGGTGTGTTGCGTGCGGAGATCGATGCCTCGTGGCGGCGTAGCCTCAGCCACGGCGTGCATTTCAATGGCAAGCATGAGTTGGCGCTGGAATCGAGCGCCAGCCTTGATGTGCTGCTGGCGAGCAATCGTCTGTTGATCGACGCGGCGATGCCGGCGATCGATTACCTTGCCGAACGGCAGGGCAAGGAAGGCCTGATTATCCTCGCCAATTCCGACGCGACCATTCTCGCGGTCGAAGGGCGTGCCGATCGGCTCAAGGGCAGTGGCCTGCAAGACATCACCCTCGGCGCCTGCTGGAGCGAAGCGGCGCGTGGCACCAACGCCCTCGGCACGGCGCTGGTCGAGGCCCGGCCGACGCTGATCGATTGCGGCGAACATTACCTCGATCGCCTCACTGATTTTTCCTGCACCTCGGTGCCGATCCATTGTCCGCAAGGCGAGATTCTCGGCGTACTCGACTTGACCCGTGAAGGCCCGCTCGGCCGTGTGCATGACAGCACCGCTTTGCTGAGCATGGCGGTCAGTCAGATTGAAAGCCGGGTGTTCAACAACAGTTTCCCCGAGCAGATCGTGTTGGCGTTTCACAGTCGTCGGCAGTACCTCGAATCGCCGTGGCAAGGCTTGCTGGCGGTCAGTCTCGGCGGGCAGATTCTGGCGGTCAGTGCGCAGGCCTGTCAGTTGCTGCGGGCCGAGCGTTCGGCATTGGTCGGGCGTCGTTGCGAGGAGTTTCTTGGTGTCGATGGCGTGCAGTTGCTGACCCGTCTGCAACAGGGCGGCGTCAGCAGTCTGCAAACCGCCAAGGGTGAATTCTTCTACAAAACCCTGCGCGCCCCGGCCCGCTCGGTCAATCTCGGCGGGCCACCGCGCAGCATCGCGAAAGCCGCCAAGGCGCCACCGGATCTCGATGCACTGGCTGGCAGCAACGTCCGCTACGCTCGGGCTTTACGCATGGCCCGGCAAGGTCTGGCCAATGAGCTGCCGGTGTTGCTGCTCGGCGAAACCGGTACCGGTAAAGAAGTCATCGCCCGCGCCTTGCACATGGCCGGCAGCCGCTGCGACAAACCCTTTGTGGCAGTGAACTGCGCGGCGATTCCCGAGGGCCTGATCGAGTCGGAACTGTTCGGCTATCGCGAAGGGGCATTCACCGGATCGCGGCGCGGCGGCATGATCGGGCGTCTGCAACAGGCCCACGGCGGCACACTGTTCCTCGACGAAATCGGCGACATGCCACTGGCCTTGCAGGCGCGGCTGCTGCGGGTGTTGCAGGATCGCAAAGTGGCGCCACTGGGTGCTGGCGAAGAGCAGGACATCGATGTCGCGCTGATCTGCGCGACCCACCGCGACCTGAAAATGCGGGTCGCCGACAAACAGTTCCGTGAAGACCTGTTCTACCGTGTCAACGGCATCAGCGTGATGCTTCCGGCCCTGCGCGAACGCGATGATTTCGCCGCGCTGGTCAGCCGTCTGCTGAGCAAACTCGACGCGCCGGACGTGGTGCTGCATGACGACCTTGATCGCTTGCTCGCGGGTTATCACTGGCCGGGCAACATCCGCCAACTGGAGATGGTCTTGCGCACGGCACTGGCCATGCGCGAACCGGGCGAAACCATGCTGACCCTCGATCACTTGCCCGACAGCATGCTCGACGAACTGAGCGCCAGCGAGAAGCCCCAGGCCGGTAGCATTCGCGAGAATGAACTGGAGATGATTCGCCAGTCCCTCGACAGCCATCAGGGCAATGTCTCGGCCGCCGCCGACGCCCTCGGCATCAGCCGCGCGACCCTGTATCGCAAACTCAAACAGTTGCGCTCCTGATGCAGCGCCTGATAACCCGGCTGATCGACAGCCGTGATCCCGCCGCCACGCAAGCGGCGCTGCGTTGGCTGTACGGTTTCGTGCGTCCGCAGCGTTTGGCGATTGCCGGTTTGCTTGGGCTGTCGGTGTGCGCCTCGCTGCTGGTTCTGGTGCAGCCGTGGCTGGTGAAATTGCTGATCGACGATGGTCTGCTCGCGCGCAATTTTTCGATGCTGGTGATGATTGCCGTGCTGATGATTGGCGCCGGGCTGCTCGGCACGGCGCTGTCAGGAATCAACCGCTATCTGCACACGCGCCTGTCCGGGCGAATTCTGTTTGCCCTGCGTGATGATCTTTACCGCCACCTGCAAACCTTGTCGCCGAGCTTCTACGGGCAACGGCGAATCGGTGATCTGATGTCGCGACTCGATGGCGATGTCGCGGAGATCCAGCGCTTTGCTGTCGACTCGTTGTTCTCGGCAGTTTCCAGTGTGATCGGGTTGGTGGTGGCGATTGCCATGCTCTTCACGCTGTCATGGCAACTGTCGTTGCTGGCACTGGTGCTGATCCCGCTCGACGTGCTGTGGCTGCGCTGGATGCGGCGCAAGGTCGAGCGCGATGTGCGGCAGTTGCGCGAGCGCTCGGCGGACATGTCGTCGTTCATGGTCGAGACCTTGCCGGTGATGAAGTTCATCCAGTCGGCCGGCCAGCAGCAGCGTGAAGCGCGTCGGCTGGAGAGCTTGGGGCAGGGCTACATGAACCAGTTGCTGCGCCTGCAAGTCACCGAGTTCTTCACCCAGGCAGTGCCCGGTACGCTGACGTCATTGTCGCGCGCCTGCGCCTTTTTGATCGGCGGTTATTGGGTGGTGCAGGGCACTTGGCAGTTGGGTGCGCTGATCGCGTTTTCCACTTATCTGGGCATGGCGGTCGGACCGGTGCAGAGTCTGCTGGGTCTTTACGTCGCGATCCAGCGCATGACCGTCAGCCTTGGCCGGGTCATGGAGTTGCGTGGTGAAGAGCCCACCGTCCGTTCACCCTTCGCGCCACAGCCATTACCGCATTCCGGTGAGCTGCGCTTCGACAACGTTCACTTCAGCCATCCGGGGCGGCCGAGCACTCTGAGCGGTATCGAGGCGACGATTCCTTACGGTTTGAAAGTTGCCTTGAGTGGCGGCTCCGGCGTTGGCAAATCAACTCTGATCGATCTGCTGCAACGCCATCACGATCCGCAGTCCGGGCGGGTGTTGCTTGGTGAGGTCGATTTGCGTGAACTGGACCTGTTCGAACTGCGTCGGCGCATTGCCGTGGTCAGTCAGGACATTGTGCTGTTTCGCGGCAGCCTCGCCGACAACCTGGCTTACGCGGTGCCGGATGCCGGTCGCGAGGCGATTGCCGAAGTGGCGCGGCTGGCACAACTCGACAGCCTGATCGCCTCATTGCCGGAAGGCCTCGACAGTCCGCTGGGCGAACGCGGCCAGCAGTTGTCCGGTGGGCAAAAACAGCGCATCGCGATTGCCCGGGCGCTGTTGCAGGATCCGCTGATTCTGGTGCTCGACGAAGCGACCTCGGCAGTCGACGAAGCCACCGAACGCGAAGTGATCGAAGCCATCGACCGCTTGTTTGCCGGACGTACGCGGATCCTCATCAGCCACCGATCGTCGACCTTGGCCGACGCCGACCTGCGCTTCGAGCTGCTCGACGGCGTCCTCACGTCGAAAGCGGTGTTGCATGAAGCCTGAGTTGCGCATCGGCGTGGTCGACAGTGGGCACTCAGCGGCGCAACGCGTGCAGGTAATTGCCGGGCGGCGGTTCTGGCTGCTGGAGGATGGCCTGGCCGAAGCTGACTTGCGTGACGATCCATTGGGCCATGGCAGCGCGGTGATTGAGGCGATCAGTCGTCGAGCACCCGCCGCGCAGATTTGCGTGGCGCAGGTGTTCGATCAGCGCGGCGTGACCAGTGCGTTGCAGATCGCCACGGCCATCGATTGGCTGGTGACGCAGGAGGTGCGGCTGATCAATCTGAGCCTGGGGCTGCGCCAGGACCGCAGCTTGTTGCGCGAGGCCTGTGCGGCGGCGGTGGCGCGTGGCGTATTGCTCTGCGCGTCGAGCCCGGCGCAGGGCGCGGCGGTGTTCCCGGCGAGTTATCCGCGAGTATTGCGGGTGACGGGGGATGCGCGTTGCACCGAACAACAATGGTCGTGGCTCGACAGTGCGCAAGCGGATTTCGCCGCGTGTGTGCATGGCACCTATCCGGGTCAGTCGGGGGCCAGCCTGGGCTGTGCGGCGTTGAGCGGGCACATCGCCGGATTCTTGCTGGAACATCCCGAGGCCAGCAACAGCGAAGTCATTGAATGGCTGAAACAGCGCGCCCGCTATCGTGGGCCGGAACGGCGGTTCGGGCCATGACGGCAATCGTGATTCTCGGCGCAGGGCCGGCGGGGGCGGCGGTGGCCTTGGGATTGCGCCGGCTCGGCCATGACGTGACGCTGATCAGCGAATGGCGACGCTTTGCAGCGCTCGAAGGGGTGTCACAGCGGGTGCTGGAAGCCTTGCGTGGCGTGGGTCTTCATCAAGCGCTGACAGACGCGACAGTGCCGTCACAGCGGCAGGTGAACTGGAACGGTCAGCAGCATGCGCAGAACATCGAGTTTTTACTGGATCGGCCGACCTTTGATCGCGGTTTGCGTGAGGCCCTGCGCGACGCTGGCGTTGAGCTGATTGAAGCGCGGGCGCTGAGCGTGCGGTCCTCGGCGAGCGGGCACCGGATCGCGCTGGCGGGCGGCGCGGTGGTGCACGCGGACTTTCTGGTGGAGGCACGGGGTCGCCAGGCCCCGGCGCTCGGCAAAGGCGTGCGCGGGCCGGAGACGGTCAGCCTGCTCAATCGCTGGCAAGGTGCGCCGGGCACGACCGCCAGTGCTGTCGAAAGCCTGGAGGATGGCTGGGCTTGGATGGCACGGCGTGTCGACGGGCAATGTTATTGGCAGTGGACGGTGGACGTGGCCAGCGCGGATTTTCCGGGCAAGGCACGGTTGCTCGATTACTGTCGCCAACGTCGTCAGGCTTCAGATTTTGCCCGGGCGTTTTTTGCTGATGCGAGGGAAAACGATCTGCAACTGCGTGCCCGCAGCAGTACGGCGATTCTGGCAAGCCGAGTGTGCGGCGATAACTGGATACGTGTCGGCGATGCGGCGATGGCGGTGGACCCGTTGTCGGGCAACGGGATTTTTCAATCGCTGTCCTCGGCGTTACAGGCCCCGGTGGTGATCAACACGTTGCTGCGCAAACCCGAGCGGACGGCGTTGGCGCAACGCTTTCATCAACAGCGTCTGGAGCAGTTGTTTCTGCGTTTCGCGCGCATTGGCCGGGACTTTTATGCCGATGAGCAGCGTTGGCGCGATCAGCCGTTCTGGCAGGCGCGGCGGCAGTGGCCGGATGCTCAAGTCGCGCATGCCGAGGCGGACTTTGCGGCATTGCGGATTGAGCGGATGCCGGTGTTGTGTGACGGGTTTGTCGATGAGGCCGAGGTGGTGGTTACGGCGGATCAGCCGTTGGGGATCTGGCATGTGCAGGGTGTGGAGGTGGCACCGGTGCTGCGGCGGCTGCGTTCCGAGCCGGTCGATTCAGTGTTGGCCGGGTTGAGTGAAGAGCAGGATAGGATGATCAGGGGATGGTTGTTGAGTCAGGGGTATCGGCCCTGACTGTGCCTTCGCGAGCAGGCTCGCTCCCACATTGGATGTGGTCAAATGTGGGAGCGAGCCTGCTCGCGAAAGCGGCCTCAAGCGTGGCGCAATTACAGTTTGATCAACACCGACTTCAACTCCGTGTAATGCTCAATCGCCGCATAGCCCATTTCGCGTCCAACCCCCGACATCTTGTACCCGCCAAACGGCAACGCCGGGTCCAGCGCGCTGTGGCAATTGACCCACACCGACCCCGACTTGATCCGTGGAATCATCCGGTGCACCGCCGCCAGATCGTTCGACCAGATGCTCGCGCCCAGTCCATAGGGGCTGTCATTGGCCATGCGCAGCGCATCCGCCTCGTCATCGAACGGGATCGCCACCAGTACCGGCCCGAAGATCTCTTCCTGCACCAGCGAGTGCTTCTGATCAACGTCGACAATCACCGTCGGTTTGACGAAGAACCCCGGCCCGAACTGCTCGCCGCCACAGGCAATGGTCGCGCCGCTTTCCCGACCCATTTCGATGTAGTTGTAGACCCGCTCCTGCTGGCGCGCGGAAATCAGCGGGCCCATGTCCACGCTGGGATCGAGACCGTTGCCCAACTTCATGGCGTTGGCGATATCACTGATGTCCGCCACTACATTGTCGAAATGCTTGCGCTGCACATACAGCCTGGAACCCGCGCAGCAGACCTGGCCCTGATTGAAGAAAATCGCACTGGCCGCGCCCGCCGCCGCAGTGTTCAGGTCGGCGTCGGCCATGACGATGGTCGGTGATTTACCGCCCAGTTCGAGGGTGACGCGGGTCATCGAATCCATGGCGATCTTGCCGATCTGCTTGCCCACCGCCGTGGAGCCGGTGAAGGTCAGTTTGTCCACCAGCGGGTTATGCGTCAGTGCCGAGCCTGCGGTAATACCGGTGCCGGTCACCACATTGAACACGCCTTCCGGATAACCTGCCTCCAGCACCAGCTCCGCGAGTCTCAGAGCGGTCAGTGGGGTTTCATCGGCGGGTTTGAGGACGACCGTGCAACCGGTGGCCAGCGCCGGGCCGAGTTTCCAGCAGGCCAGCAGCAACGGGAAGTTCCAGGCGACGATGGCGCCGACCACGCCCACGGCTTCGCGGCGGATGAAACTGTGGAACTCATCGCCCGGCATCAACGGCAATGACACCTCGACGCTGGAGCCCTCGATCTTGGTCGCCCAGCCAGCCATGTAACGCAAGAAATCGATCGCCAGTTGCACGTCCATCACCTGCGCCACCGCCGCACTTTTGCCGTTGTTCAGGCACTCCAGCTGCGCCAGTTGTTCGGCGTCGCGCTGCATCAGGTCGGCAAGTTTCCACAACAGATTCTGCCGCTCACGCGGGCGCGTGCGGCTCCAGGCGGAATCGTCGAACGCCTGCCGCGCGGCGAGTACGGCACGGTCGACGTCATCCGGCGTGGCGCGGGGTACCACGCACAACACTTCACCGGTGGCGGGGTTGTGCAACGGCATGGTCTGGCCGTCGGCGGCTTCGACCCAATCGCCACCGATCAGCATGCGTGGTGCGCGTTGAATGAAAGCCGAGGTGGCAGGAAGTAGATACGGGAGGGACATGGCGAAGCCTCTTGTTGTTCGTTGTCGTTGAACAGGTCTTGGCAATGGCTGTGCCAGATACTCGAACGTCCTGCGCAGGCCCACCGTGTAAGGTGATGGAGGGATAAGAGGGCGCTTGGTGGAGTTCGGATTGTCGCAATTCGCGACAGCGGCTGAGACTCAAGATACTGATTTTCAGCGGTTTGAGGCGCTGACTGAAAGCAGCATCGGGCCTTCAATTAATGATGGCAAAGTGGTATTTCGCCAAGGGATAGAGTATTTAATGCCGCTTTATTGATTAGCCTGTGGGGGCATTGATGCAAGTTGGCAACATTTTACGTTCTGCGGCGCTTTTACTGGCGGGATCGACGCTGTCGGGATGCATCCACTTCACCCATGAAAGTGCAGAAGGCAAGCCTGCTTCCGATATCGCCACGATCAATCAGATCAATCCGGCGTTAACCATTGTCAGTGTCGATGGTGAAGGCACCTGGTTCTGGCTGAGCCGGCAATCCCAATACTTCATCGGGCCGGGCGTCCATCGCATCGAGGTACGCAGAGAACTTTACCAGCAGAGCTATACCGCGACGGTGGAAAGAACCGTGGAACTTGCAGCGGGCCGTACCTATGGGCTTGACGGCAAGTCCGGATACGGTCGGTGGGATTTCGAGATCCGTGATATTGAAACGGGACAGCGGGTTGATGTGCCCATTCCTGCGGCTGCGATTCAATGATTGAACTCAAGCCTGCGGTTTCTTTGCCGCAGGCTTGAGCGTATATCGGTCAGCCTTCCGTACTGGAGTACACCTTGTAACCACCTTTCCAGGTTTCGCAGACTTCAATGCCGCGAATGCCGGTGGCCGGGAAAGTTTCGTCGAGCGGGTCCTGCGCCAGAATCACGAAATCGGCGAAGTTGCCGTCCTGCAACGAACCAGTGAATCCATCGGCATGGCACTGCCAGGCAGCGTCATAGGTGATGGCTTTCAGTGCTTCCTGACGTGTCAGACATTGACCTTCGTTGAGCACCGGTTGCTGGCGCGGATCGTCGATGAAGTTGCCGAGGGTGTCGCGTATACCTTCCATTTTGCGTGTGACCGCCTGTTCCATCGACCGCAGCGGGCCAAGCGGGGTGACGGTGCAGTCGCTGTGCAGCGAGATACGCAGGCGATAGTCCAGGGCCAATTTGCACAAGTCGAGCATGTCGCTGGCCTTGTCTTCGAAAATTGCCTTATCGAAAACATAACCCCAGTAACCGACATGGCCAATCAGGAAGCTCGGCGAGATGCCCAGGTGTTGTAGGCGTTTGACGGTCTCCTCGGTCAGCAGTGAGCAGTGTTCGATGCGATGGCGTTTTTCCAGGCCGCTGCGGTTATCCAATGCGTTCTTATAAGCGTCCAGAGTGAAATCAATTGCCCGATCGCCGTTGGCATGGATCATTAATGGCCAACCGGTCGCCATGGCGTCGACCAGAAGTTCTTTATAGGCATCCGGCATTGTCTCGGGTTGCGGAACATCCTTGTCACACACGTTGAAGTTGCCCAACTCTGGCGTGGTCTCGCAGCAATAAGGCGTGTTCTGGTAGCCGGTCAGCCCTTGATTCGAGCCGTCGGAGATCAGTTTCACCCCGCCCTGGTAGAAATATCGGGCGGCCTCCTTGGTGACTGCGGTGTAAGAAGGCATGCCTTTTTTATACGTCGCCGCATAGCCAATCCGAACATTGCGCGGGTGTGTCAGGCCATAAGCCTCCAGCACGAGCTTGGAAATCGGATCGACCATGGCGTCGTACAACAGGGTTACACCGCGTTTTGAGGCTTGGTGAAAGTAGTTCTGCATCGGCCCGAAGAGTTTCAGCGAGTGCAGAATCTGTTTGATCGGGATCGACAGGATGGCCGGCAAAATACCTTTTTCTTCTTGCAGGACGCCTTGGGTTTTATCCATGAAGACCTGGAACGTCGGGTACTCCGTCAGAAACTCCTGATTGGCTGCACTCTCGTTCCTGTAGACGATGGTGCAAGCCGCAGTGTTCAGATAAGCCGTGTGCATGGAGGCGCTCATCATCAAGAGTGGGCGATCCTTGACCAGGCTGTCGAGGTTGCCGATCTCGCTGGAATCGCCTGCGCAACGGAACGTCGTCAGGTGGTTTTTCCCCTCTGCACTGAGCGTGAACGGCATCAGTGCTGGATCGACCATGTGTCCCAGCACCCAATTCTCGGGATCGGTGTGCTTGCAGTCGCCGATGATCCCCTGCAAATAGGCCCAGTCATACGATTGGCGCAACCGCTGCGTTTCTTTGTCGATCGGACCCAGATCCAGCCAGCTGTCCATGAGGCAGGACTGCACGATGTGAATGTGCGGCTCGATCAACCCCGGCAACAGGGTTTTGCCCGCCAGTGAGCGAGTTTTGTACTGGATACCCTGGGTGTCCATGCGGGCCTTTACATCGGCGAGGGTGCCCGAAGCGATGACGTCGCCACGGTGGATGCCCAAGGCTTCGACCTGTTCATGCATGTTGCCGTTTTTCAGAGGGTAGATTTTGCCGTCGGTGAAGATCAGCGATTCGCCGTCAGGCTCCGCAAGGGCGTTGGCTTTGCCTGCGAGGGTTGTGAGGTCGAGCTTGTGTTTTAGTGCATTCCAGACCGGATTTTCGCATCCGCAATGCGTGCAGTTATGACCATTTCCATTTGATCCCATGATGCTTTCCTCAGGTTTTCGGTGGTTTGAGGCTTGAGGCACATGTGTGCGAAAGCAAGCGTAGCAGGCACTTTGATATCGGACGGTCAGTCGTCGGCAACACTCGTTTCATCTCGCATCCATGCTTGTCTCACACTGCAACAGCTGTCGCGAAATTGGACGCCGGCAAACAATGCAAACCGTAGTTCGGCACCGTGATCATTACGTAACTGATTGATTGATAAGCCTGTCGCCAAGCTGGCACGCTCCGTGTATTGCTCATCGCAGACGTTTCTCTTGCCTCCGTTCGCGGCCCGCCGCCGACGGCAGAAACCATAAAAACGATAAGCCACAACAATAAGAAAGCACCGTGCGAGGTTCGACGTTGATGAAGAGAAGACTCCGATCAGGCATGAGCGCCAGCCTGCTGGCCGTGGCCGCTTGCGTGGCCCTGCATTCGCCGCAGAGCCTGGCTGCCCGCGATGCCCAGACCATCCTCAAAGAGACCTGTCAGGGCTGTCACACCCCCGAGGCCGATAACGCCCTGAGCCGCATCAGCCACCAGCGCAAGACGCCGGAAGGCTGGTTGATGAGCATCGCCCGCATGCAAACCATGCACGGTTTGCAGATCAGCGATGACGACCGCCGCACCCTGGTCAAGTATCTGGCCGACACCCAAGGCCTGGCGCCGAGCGAAACCGATGGCGTGCGTTACGCGCTGGAACGGCGGTTGAACACGGTCGAGCAGTTCGATGAAAAAACCAGCCAGATGTGCGGCCGCTGCCACTCCGGTGCGCGGGTTGCACTGCAACGACGTCCGGCGCAGGAGTGGGAGCGGCTGGTGAATTTCCACCTCGGCCAATGGCCGTCGCTGGAGTATCAAGCGTTGGCGCGCGATCGTGATTGGTTTGATATTGCCCGCAAGGACATGGTGCCGCTGCTGGCCAAGCGTTATCCACTGGACAACCCGGCGTGGCAGCAGTGGCTGAAAAGCGCACCGAAAGCGCAAGCGCTGGTCGGCGACTGGAGCTTCAGCGGCCACTTGCCGGGCAAGGGCGAACTGGCCGGAATCATGAGCGTGACCGCCGATGGCAACGACACCTTCAAGGTCAGCGTCAAAGGCCAATACGCTGATGGCAGCCCGTTCAATGGCGACGGCAGCGCGATCCTCTACAGCGGCTATGAATGGCGCGGCAATGTCACTGTCGATGGCGTGACCATGCGCCAGGTGTTTGCCGCCCAAGGCACGGCGATGCAGGGGCGGATGTTCGAGGCCGAGCACGACGAGCGCGGTCTTGATTTTGTCGCGGCCAAACAAGGCTCGCAGCGTTTGCTGGCGGTGCAGCCGGGTTATGTGAAGGCCGGCAGCGAGACCGAAGTGACCCTTATCGGCAGTGGCCTCAGCGGCAAACCGAACTTCGGTAAAGGCGTGGAAGTTGTCGAAGTGGTCGAGCAGAACGCCGAGCGCATCAAGGTCAAAGTCAAAGCGGCGGCCAATGCCCAACCGGGGCTGCGCGCGGTCAGCGTGGGCGCGCTGAAAGGCCCGAGCCTGTCGGTGTATAGCAAGATTGCCTCGGTCAAAGTGGTGCCCGAGTTCTCGGTGGCACGGATCGGCGAGGGCGGCGGCTCGACGCCGAAAGTCCAGGGCCGTTTCGATGCTGAAGCCTGGGGCAAGGGTGCCGATGGCAAGCCCTATCGCATCGGCGTGTTCCCGGCGCAGTGGAAGGTCGAAGCCTTCGACGAGCGCGCCAAAGAGGATGAAGACGTCAAGTTCGCCGGCACCATGCAGACCGACGCGGGCGTGTTCACGCCGGGCGATGCCGGGCCGAATCCGGCGCGCAAGATGTCTACTAACAATGCCGGCAATCTCAAGGTGATCGCCGCCGTCGACGACGCAGGGCAAGCCCTGACCGGCGAAGGCCATCTGATCGTCACCGTGCAACGCTGGAACAATCCACCCATTCCTTGAGTTGTCTTGAACTGCATCGCTTCAGACACTTTTCGGAATGACCGCAAGTCCCGCCGAGCGGGGCCTGCACAGGAGGTTTGCAATGGGCGCTATCTTGAATCTGGTCGAACGCAATCTGCACGAAGTGCACGTCGACGCCGACCGCATGTTGTTTCATATCCCGAGCAGCTCGCTGTTCGCCAGCGATGAGTTGACCGGCACCATCATCGATACGTTGCGCGGCCCCGGCTGCTCCTCGGAAGACCTGATCGAACGCCTCGCGGCGCGCTTCAACGGCGAGGAAATCAACGAGACCCTGCGCGAGCTGATCTCGCTGGAGCTGGTCAGCGACGGCTCGCCACTGACCCCGGACATCGCGGTCAAACGCGTCGAACGCACGGCGATCAACACCGTGGTGCTCAACGTCAACACCGGCTGCAACCTGAGCTGCACGTATTGCTACAAGGAAGACCTCGACAAGCCGTCCGCTGGCAAGAAGATGGATGTCGAAACCGCGATTGCGTCAGTGGAAATGCTCCTGCGTGAATCGCCGGACGAAGAGCGTTTCACCGTGGTGTTTTTCGGCGGTGAGCCGCTGAGTAACCGCAAGCTGATCGAGTACATGGTCGACTATTGCGAGAAGCGTTTTGCCGAGGCAGGCAAGTTCGTCGAGTTCGTGATGACCACCAACGCGACGCTGCTGACCGAAGACACCGTCGACTATCTGAATGCCCACCGTTTCGGGCTGTCGGTGAGCATCGACGGGCCGAAAACCGTGCACGACCGCAACCGCATTAC
Organism: Pseudomonas sp. NPDC087598; assembly: GCF_044743525.1. Taxonomy (NCBI): domain Bacteria; kingdom Pseudomonadati; phylum Pseudomonadota; class Gammaproteobacteria; order Pseudomonadales; family Pseudomonadaceae; genus Pseudomonas; species Pseudomonas sp. NPDC087598. The sequence continues at coordinate 16,603 of NZ_JBIUWQ010000059.1, forward strand.
CGTGGGCGGGCAGGGCACGTATGACGTGGTGCGGCGCAAGGCCGAGATGCTCCTGTCGCGCTACAACAGCCGTCCGGTCGGTGCGCGTGTGACCCTGACCACGGGCGTCACCGACGTCGAAACCATCTGGGATCACCTGTTCAATGAACTGGGTTTTGCCGAGGTCGGTTTTGCCCCGGTGACCTCGGGTGATATCAGCAGCTTCAACCTCAGCAGCGAGGAGCTGATCGAAGTTTTTGCCAGCATGAAGCGCCTCGGTCGACGTTACCTGGAAGCTGCGCTGGAGCACCGCAACATCGGTTTTTCCAACCTGCACCAGTTGATCACCGACATCCACGAAGGCCACAAAAAAGCTCTGCCGTGTGGCGCCGGGCTGAAGATGCTGGCGGTCGATCACAAGGGCGAACTCAACCTCTGCCATCGCTTCACCGGATCAAAGCTGCCAACTTTTGGCAACGTCCACAGCGGCGTGAAGCAAGTCGAGTTGAACGACTTTCTGTCCCAGCGTCTGGATCGTACCAATACCGGTTGTGAGGATTGTCAGATCCGCAACCTGTGCTCCGGCGGCTGCTACCACGAGAGTTACGCGCGCTACGGCGACCCGACCCACCCGACGTATCACTACTGCGAACTGATGCGTGACTGGGTCGACTTCGGCATCGAGGTCTACACCCGGATCATGGCCAATAACCCTGCGTTTATCAGCAGCTACATCACTCCGCGCAAGGCTCACTGATATGAAACATCTCAAGGCAATCAATAACAAAGCGTTGAAGCTCGATCAGGCTGCGGATGAGAACCGCATCGAAGAAGTGGTGGCGATGAGTTCGGTGGCGGGCTGCGCTTCGACCACTGACCCGGGCTGGGAAATCGATGCGTTTGGCGGGGTGTCGTCGCTGTGCCAGCCGATGGAGGCTGACCTTTATGGCTGCTCCGACCCTTGCTGGTGGCCGGCGCAGGTGCCGGACATGATGAGCACCTACCCGGACTGGAACAAGGATGCCCAGGCGTCCAATGACAACTGGCGCAACCTGGGCACGGTCTTCCCGAAAGACAAATGATGCCTTTGAGAAAACAGCGTACAAGAAAAAGGATTCCAGCATGCACAGCATCAAAGCCTGCGGCCTGGCCGCAATCGCGGTTCTGAGCGCCTGTTCGCTCTCGGTTCTGGCCGATGAAAACACCGCGCTGCAAGACGGTCACGAGTACATGGTGACCACCAATTACCCGAACAACCTTCACGTCCTCGATCTGGCCACCGACAGCCTGTACAAGACCTGCAAGATGCCCGACGCCTTCGGCCCCGGCACCGTGCAATTGTCGCCGGATCGCAAGATCGCGTATGTGCTGAACAATCATTACGCCGACGTTTACGGAGTCGAACTCGATAGTTGCAAGCAGGTTTTCCACGCCAGCATCACCCAGCAACCGGGGGAAAAGGCGCGGTCGATGTTTGCCTTTACCGTCAGCCACGACGGCAAAGAGCTGTACACCATTGCCAACCCGACACAGATGCTCAACGACCGGTACGAGGTCAAACAGCCGCGCCTTGACGTTTACGCCACCGACGCCGGAATGAACGCCAAACCCGTGCGCAGTTTTCCGGCGCCACGACAATTGACGATCATGCAGAGCGGCGATGACGGTACGCTTTACGTCGCCGGCGCCGATGTCTACAAGGTCGATGTGAAGAGTGGCAAGTTTGATGTGCTGATCCCCAGCCGCCACTGGAAACGGGCGAACTACAGCGCACCAGACGTGCTCTACGTGTGGAACCAGCAGACTTACCGCCATGATTTTTCACTGCTCTACACCGCAGCGAAATTCAAGGACAAGAAACAGGACCCGGCGACCGCCGAGTATCTGTACGGTCTGTTCAGCATCGACCTGAAAACCGGCAAGACCGAAACCACCGACTTCGGCCCGCTGACCGAAATCTATTTCAGTGGCATGCGTTCGCCGAAGGATCCGAACCTGATGTTCGGTGTGCTCAATCGTTTGGCCAAGTACGACATCAAGCAGAAGAAGCTGATTCAGGCAGCGACCCTGGACCATTCCTACTACTGCATTTCCTTCAACAAGGACGGCAGCAAGATCTATCTGGCGGGGACGTTCAATGATGTGGCGATCTTCGATGCCGAAACGATGAAGCAGACGGGGAGCATCAAGTTGCCTGGAGGGGATATGGCGATTACTACGGCGCAAATTTTTGTCCGGTAATTTGCGGCATCCCCGCTGACGCCATCGCTGGCAAGCCAGCTCCCACAGGTATTTCAGTGATTAAACTTATTGTGAGAACACTCCGAAACCCTGTGGGAGCTGGCTTGCCAGCGATGAGGCCCTAAATGCCACGTCGATATCAGGCCCCGGGCACCGGGCAGCCCATGTCACCTTCCTCACACTTCAAATACTGTTTCAGCGCCTTAACTCGCACCTTGGTCACCCCTGTCAGACAACTGCTGTAAACCAACGGATAAACACTCCCGCCCGAAACCCCCGATGACGAAAACGTGCACTCAGCGTCACGAAACCCGATCCACGCCCGCTGCGCATCAACCAGCAGTTTTGTGCCCTCGGCATTGCCCTTCAAGCGCCCGGTGATTTGCTTGTACACCGCATTCAACTCGTTGTCGGCTGCCTTGTAATCCTGCCCGGCGCACTGGTTCATCGTCGCCTGATCGTTGGCGTTGGCACAGTCGAGGGCGGCGTGGGCGAGGGGGGTGAACAGAAGTGGCGTCAGGGCCAGGAGCAGGCGTGGGGACATGGGGGATTCTCGCTGTCGATTTCAGGAATGGCGGTTATTGTATCGATCAGCCTCAACTGCCGCTGTAGCCGCGCAATCGCATGCAGTCATTGGTCAGATCGATCTGTTTTTCAGCTATCACGATTCCGTCGCCCACCCCGGCTCCCACTGCGGCCGACATGCTTTTGTCTGACGGTGTGCTGTTATAACTGGCCGTTGCTGATTTGGCCTGATACTGACATTCGGCTTTATCGTGATCGATGTCTGTCTGGGATGCGCCAGGTTTGCTCCAGTGGGCTACGGAGGTAACGCAGGCAGACAGAATCAGCGGCGCCATGCACAGGCAAATAGTTTGCAATACACGCATGCTTGGCTCCAGATGCTGGTTGGATGACTTATCAGTCTAGACAATGGTTGGCATTGATGATCGCTACCAGGCAGCCTATTGATACAACTTCAGGTTGGACATGTGGTCATACAGGCCTAGTGTTCAGAACAGGAGGTGACGTATGAAACCAGTACCCAATAGTTTCGAACGCAAAATCACGCTCAAGGCGCCGCGCTCACATGTCTGGCGTGCATTGGTCGATGCCGAGGCATTTGGTCAGTGGTTTGGTGTGGCGCTGGAGGGCAGGCGTTTTATTGCCGGTGAATGGACGCAAGGGCAGGTCACGTATCCGGGTTATGAACATGTGTTGTGGAATGTGCTGATCGAGCGGGTCGAGCCGCAGCAGTTGTTCTCGTTCCGTTGGCATCCGTATGCGGTCAATCCGAAGATCGACTATTCCCAGGAGCCGACCACGCTGGTCAAGTTCGAACTGCAAGACTTCGAGAGTGGCACGCTGCTCAAGGTGTCTGAATCAGGCTTCGCGCACATTCCCGATATCCGCCAGAAAGAGGCGTATTACATGGACAGCCGTGGCTGGGAAGAGCAGTTGAGCCGGCTCGAACAGTTTCTTGTAGAGAGTGCCAAAGCTCGCGAGCGTGACGGTGGCTGACAGCGCAATGTTCGAACCCTGGCTCAAGCGCTGGGCACTGGTGCCGGACGGTGCAGCGATCATCACCCCCGGCAGCCGGCTGTTGCCGGTGCGCCTGGGTGACACCCCGGCGATGCTGAAACTGGCTGACGACGCCGAAGAAAAGTACGGCAACCTGCTGATGACCTGGTGGGAAGGCGAGGGCGCCGCACGCGTATTGGCGCACCACGAGGATGGCTTGCTGATGGAGCGCGCCATGGGCAGGCGTTCGCTGATGCAGATGGCGCTCAATGGCCAGGATGATGAAACCAGCCGCATTTTGTGCACCGCGCTGGCACGTCTGCATGCCCCACGAACCACGCCACCCCCGCCGCTGGTGGAGCTGGGGCCGTGGTTTGCTTCATTGCGAATCGCTGCCGCAGAACATGGCGGGCCGTATGCCCTGAGTCTGCGTACCGCCGAAGCCTTGCTCGCCGACCCGCAGGACGTCGTGGTACTGCACGGAGACATGCATCACGACAATGTCCTCGATTTCGGCGCGCGCGGCTGGTTGGCGATTGATCCGAAGCGAGTGAGGGGCGAGCGCGGTTTTGACTACGCCAATCTGATCTGCAACCCGGATTTGCCGACTGCTGGCGACCCCGAGAGATTTCACCGGCAGGTCGAGGTGATCGTTGCCGCCGCGGGCCTGGATCGTAGTCGCCTTCTGCAATGGGTGCTGGCGTTTGCCGGATTGTCTGCCGCATGGTTTCTGGAGGATGACCTGCAGGAACAGGCCGCAGGGCAGCTGAAAGTCGCGCAAATCGCGGCTTCCATGCTCAACGCCTGACACGGCTAAGGGTTTTCGGAAGGGCTTCTATGGCGAATGTCTTACACGCGATGGTAGCTTTGTCGACTATTGCCGATTGGATCCAGCACGTAATCTACACCCATCAACTGAAGCACAGGGAGTGTTTCAGGATCACGGATGATCGACCATTGCAAGGATCGCTGCCGACAGGGAGTCGATAATGGTCTTGGGAAAAACCCGCTTCGGCGGGTTTTTTTTCGTCCCCGGAAAACCACGGAAGAACTTGTGGCGAGGGGATTTATCCCCGTTGGCCTGCGCAGCAGGCCCGTTCTTTGAAGGAAAAACAGGGTCGCTGCGCAGCCCATCGGGGATAAATCCCCTCACCACAGGGGATCCAGGCGTTATGAAGCGATCAGCTGACGCAACACATAATGCAGAATCCCGCCCGACTTGAAGTACTCCACCTCGTTCAGGGTGTCGATGCGGCATAGCACTTCGATTTTCTCCTGACGCCCGTCCTCACGGGTGATCACCAGGGGCAGGTTCATCCGCGGCGTCAGTTCGACACCGGTCAGGCCCTGAATCTCGAAGGTTTCCTTGCCGGTCAGATTCAGGCTCTTACGGTTCTGATCGAGCTTGAACTGCAGCGGCAACACACCCATGCCGACCAGATTGGAACGGTGAATGCGCTCGAAGCTCTCGGCGATCACCGCTTTGACGCCCAGCAGGTTGGTGCCTTTGGCCGCCCAGTCACGACTGGAACCGGTGCCATATTCCTGCCCGGCAATCACCACCAGCGGTGTGCCCGAGGCTTGATAACGCATGGCCGCGTCGTAGATCGGCAGTTTCTCGCCACTCGGAATGTAGATCGTGTTGCCACCTTCTTCACCACCGAGCATTTCGTTACGGATACGAATATTGGCAAAGGTGCCGCGCATCATCACTTCGTGGTTGCCACGACGCGAGCCGTAGGAGTTGAAGTCGCGTGGCTCCACACCTTTGTCGCGCAGGTAACGTCCGGCCGGGCTGTCGGCCTTGATATTGCCGGCAGGGGAGATGTGGTCGGTGGTCACCGAGTCGCCGAGCAGGGCCAGCACTCGCGCACCTTTCACATCCTTGATCTCTGGCAGTGGGCCGCCGATGTCATCGAAGAACGGCGGATGCTGGATGTAAGTCGAATCGTCCTGCCACACGTACGTCGCTGCTTGCGGCACTTCAATGGCCTGCCACTGTTCATCACCGGCAAACACTTCGGCGTATTCCTTGTGGAACATCGCCGTGCTGACCTGACTCACCGCATCGGCGATTTCCTGGCTGCTTGGCCAGATGTCGCGCAGGTACACCGGGTTGCCCTGTTGATCGTTACCCAGCGGTTCGCTGCTGATATCGGTACGAACAGTCCCGGCCAGCGCATAAGCCACCACCAGTGGTGGCGAGGCCAGCCAGTTGGTTTTCACTAGCGGATGTACACGACCTTCGAAGTTACGGTTGCCGGACAGCACCGAGGCGACGGCGAGGTCGGCTTTCTGGATGGCCTTTTCAATGGGCTCCGGCAATGGTCCGGAGTTGCCGATACACGTGGTGCAGCCATAACCGACCAACGAAAATCCGAGCTGGTCGAGGTATTGCGTCAGCCCGGCCGCCTTGTAGTAATCGGTGACCACTTTAGAGCCCGGCGCCAGTGAACTCTTCACCCACGGTTTGCGTGTCAGGCCTTTTTCCACGGCTTTTTTCGCCAGGAGGCCAGCAGCCATCATCACGCTCGGGTTGGACGTGTTGGTGCAAGAGGTGATCGCGGCGATGACCACGGCGCCGTTTTTCAGGCGATAGGTGTGGCCTTCGTATTCGTAATCGGTTTCGCCGACCAGATCGGCATTGCCCACTGCGACGCCGCCGCCCCCTTCACTCTCAAGGCGACCTTCTTCTTTGCTGGTGGGTTTGAATTGCAAATCGAGGAAGTCGCTGAAGGCTTGCGCAACATTGGGCAGTGAAACCCGATCCTGTGGGCGCTTCGGCCCGGCCAGACTGGCTTCAACGCTGCCCATGTCCAGCGCCAGGCTGTCGGTGAACACCGGTTCCTGGCCCGGCAGGCGCCACAATCCCTGCGCCTTGGTGTAGGCCTCGACCAGTTTCACCACTTCTGCCGGCCGCCCGGACAGGCGCAGGTAGTCCAGCGTTACCTCATCAACCGGAAAGAAGCCGCACGTCGCGCCGTATTCCGGGGCCATGTTGGCGATGGTCGCACGGTCGGCCAGCGGTAGTTCGGCGAGGCCGTCGCCGTAGAACTCGACAAATTTACCGACCACGCCTTTCTTGCGCAGCATCTGCGTGACGGTCAGCACCAGGTCGGTGGCGGTAATGCCTTCCTTGAGCTTGCCGGTGAGTTTGAAGCCAATCACTTCCGGAATCAGCATCGACACCGGTTGCCCGAGCATCGCCGCTTCCGCTTCGATGCCGCCGACACCCCAGCCGAGCACGCCGAGGCCGTTGATCATGGTGGTGTGGGAGTCGGTGCCGACCAGCGTGTCGGGGAAGGCGTAAGTACGGCCGTCTTCATCCTTGGTCCATACCGTGCGACCGAGGTATTCGAGGTTGACCTGGTGGCAGATCCCGGTGCCCGGCGGCACCACGCTGAAGTTGTCGAAAGCACTTTGGCCCCAGCGCAGAAAGGCGTAACGCTCGCCGTTACGTTGCATTTCGATGTCGACGTTTTGCTCGAAGGCGCTGGCGGTGGCGAATTTGTCGACCATCACCGAGTGGTCGATCACCAGATCGACAGGCGACAACGGATTGATTCGCTGCGGATCGCCGCCGGCCTTGGCCATGGCGGCGCGCATGGCAGCGAGGTCGACCACGGCCGGTACGCCGGTAAAATCCTGCATCAATACCCGGGCAGGGCGATATTGAATCTCGCGGTCAGAGCGGCGCTCCTTGAGCCACGCGGCGATGGCCCTGAGGTCGGCGCCGGTGACGGTTTTTTCATCTTCCCAGCGCAGCAGGTTTTCCAGCAGGACCTTCAGCGACATCGGCAGCTTGTCGATATTGCCAAGGCTCTTGGCGGCATCGGGCAGGCTGAAATAATGGTAGGTCTTGTCGTCGATTTGCAGGGTTTTGAGCGTTTTCAGACTATCGAGGGACGGCATTACGATCACTCCTTTGAATCCGCACGGCTACGGATTGAGGGGACGAATAGAGCTTTAAACCTAGCCCTGTTTTAGGTAGCTGGCTAATAACTGGACTCTATGGGCAAGTCCAAGGTTCCGACATCGGCTATCATGCGCCGGTTTTCGTGACAGGCGTTGCTGCAACGCAACGCCTGAGCATCGCGCAGTGGCCGAATGATCGCCCGCTGCCCAGGAGTAAGAATGAACACCCTATTCATGCATTGCCGGCCGGGCTTCGAAGGCGAAGTCTGTTCGGAGATTTCCGACCTCGCCGCGCAACTCAACGTGGCCGGTTACGCCAAGGCCAAAGCCGCCACGGCGTACGCCGAGTTTGTCTGCACCGAAGAAGACGGCGCCGAGCGCCTGATGCGCGGTCAGCGTTTTGCCGAACTGATCTTCCCGCGCCAATGGGCGCGTGGGGTCTTTATCGATCTGCCGGAAAACGACCGCATCAGCGTGATCCTCGCGCACATGGCCGACTTCCCGGTGTGCGGCAGCCTGTGGCTGGAAGTCGTCGACACCAACGACGGCAAGGAGCTGTCGAACTTCTGCAAGAAATTCGAAGGCCCGCTGCGCAAGGCCCTGACCGCTGCCGGCAAACTGGTGGAAGACGCCGGCAAGCCGCGTCTGCTGTTAACCTTCAAAAGTGGCCGTGAAGTGTTTCTCGGCATGGCCGACGCCGGTAACTCGGCGATGTGGCCGATGGGCATTCCGCGCCTGAAGTTTCCGCGTGAAGCGCCGAGCCGTTCGACGCTGAAGCTGGAAGAAGCCTGGCACCACTTTATCCCGCGTGATCAGTGGGAAGATCGCCTGCACAGCGACATGACCGGGGTTGACCTCGGTGCAGCGCCGGGCGGCTGGACCTGGCAACTGGTCAATCGCGGCATGCTGGTGACCGCCATCGACAACGGGCCGATGGCTGAAAGCCTGATGGACACCGGGCTGGTGCAGCACTTGATGGCTGATGGTTTTACCTTCAAGCCCAAGCAACCGGTGGACTGGATGGTCTGCGACATCGTCGAGAAACCGGCCCGCAACGCCGCGATGCTCGAAGAGTGGATCGGCGAGGGGCATTGCCGCGAGGCGGTGGTCAACCTGAAACTGCCGATGAAGCAGCGTTATGCCGAGGTGAAGCGCTTGCTCGAACGCATCGCCGATGGTTTCAAGGCACGCGGGATAAAGGTCGATATCGGCTGCAAACAGCTGTATCACGACCGCGAGGAAGTGACCTGCCACCTGCGCCGTCACGACACCAGGAAAGCCAAATCCCGCTGATTGACGTGAACTGCTTGTGTGGCGAGGGAGCTTGCTCCCGCTGGGCTGCGAAGCGGCCCCGGATTCGGCGCCGTTGTTCCTTCAGACATACCGGGCAAACAGATCTTACGACGGCTACGCCGCCGAGCGGGAGCAAGCTCCCTCGCCACAAACCCGGCAATGCGCGACAATGCCGGCCAGTTTCAGGAGTGAATCATGAGTGAAATGATTGATACGCCGGTCGACGGCACCCTCGACGCAACCGGTCTCAATTGCCCTGAGCCGGTGATGATGTTGCACCAGCACATCCGTGACCTGGTGCCCGGCGGCCTGCTCAAGGTGATCGCCACCGATCCCTCGACCCGTCGCGACATTCCCAAGTTCTGCGTGTTTCTCGACCATGAACTGGTCAGCCAGCACGAAGAGGCCGGTACTTACCTGTACTGGATTCGCAAGAAAAACGCCTGAGTCCCAGGCAGACACAAAACCAAATGTGGGAGCGAGCCTGCTCGCGAATACGGTACATCAGTCACTAACAATGGCGACTGACACACCGCATTCGCGAGCAGGCTCGCTCCCACTTTTTTTCGTCCCGCGTAAGGGGTTTAGCCCATCGAGCGACTAATCCGGATGCGCTTGCGCGCGCTGCGCGTCAGGCGGATCGACAGCATCAGCGCCGCACAGCTCAAGCCGACGATCAGACCCTGCCACAAACCGCTCGGACCGCGTGGCTCGCCGAGCCAGTCGGTCAGACCGAGGGCATAGCCCACCGGCAAGCCAATGCCCCAATAGGCGAACAGGGTCAGGATCATCGTCACGCGGGTGTCCTGATAACCGCGCAGGGCGCCAGCCGCAGTGACCTGAATCGCATCGGAAAACTGGAACAGCGCCGAGTACACGATCAGCATCGCCGCGATGTGAATCACCGTCGGGTCAGCGGTGTAGATCGCCGCAATCGGCTCACGTAACAGCAACATCATGCTCGCCGACAGGCAAGCGTAAGCCAGCGCGGTGCCCATGCCGACGCCAGCAGCAAACCGCGCTTCACGCGGCTCTTCACGGCCCAGCGCCTGACCGACGCGCACGGTCACGGCCATCCCCAACGAATACGGAATCATGAACACCAGCGAGCTGACGTTCAGCGCAATCTGGTGCCCGGCCACTACGGTGGCGCCGAGGCTGCCGATCAGCAGCGCGATCACCGCAAAAATGCTCGATTCGGCAAACACCGCGATGCCGATTGGCAGACCGATAGCCAGCAGACGTTTGATCACCGCCCATTGCGGCCAGTCGAAACGGCTGAACAGTTCGCTCGAACGATAGGCCGGAGCCCAGCGCTCATAACCCGCCAGACCCAGCGCCATCACCCACATCACGATCGCCGTGGCCCAACCGCAACCCACGCCACCCATGGCCGGCACGCCGAAGTGGCCATAAATGAAGATGTAGTTCAGCGGAATGTTCAGTGCCAGACCGCACAGGCCCAACACCATCGCGGGGCGGGTACGGCCAATGCCGTCACTGGTGCAGCGCAGCACATGGTAGAACGCCACCGCCGGCAAGCCGCTGGCGATGCCGTGCAGGTATTGCATGCATGGGCCGATCAGTTCCGGATCGACCTTCATCAGGTGCAACACCGGCTCGGCGGCAACCAGCATCGCCGTCGCGATCAACCCGACCACCAGCGCCAGCCACAACGCCTGACGGACGATCGGACCGATTTCGCTGTGGGTGCCAGCACCAAAGCGCTGGGCGACTTTCGGCGTAGTGGCCAGCAGGGTGCCGGTCATCAGCAGAAACACCGGCACCCAGATCGAGTTGCCCAGGGCCACAGCCGCCAGATCGTTTGGCCCGACGCGCCCGGCCATCACCGCATCGACGAAGCCCATGGCCGTGGTCGCCAGTTGCGCGATGATGATCGGCACCGCCAGGGCGAGCAGGTTCTTGAACTCCAGACGAATCCGCGCGGGGCGGGTCAGGGAGACGGCGACAGGTTGGTCAGTTACAGAATTCACAGGCAAAGCGTCCACAGATGTTGATGCGCAGGGCGCCGCATTCTACGCCGCTGACGCCTTGGTCAGGAAAAATCCTCTGTTACGGATTTGTAAATCACCTTCGCTCGAAAGGCGATTGTCCTGTGGCGAGGGAGCTTGCTCCCGCTGGGGTGCGCAGCGGCCCCAAAACCAAACCGCGCAGCGAATCAGAAAGGTCTCGGTAACAGACTTTGCGACTGCCCGCAGCCGAGCGGGAGCAAGCTCCCTCGCCACAGGAGACGTGTTGTTCTTGCGTGTGCAATCAAAGCCTGCTGGCTCATCAACCGATCTGCACCTAAACTGCCGATCCGCCAAAGGAGCCCGCCATGCTGATTGTTGCCGACGAAAATATCCCGCTGCTCGATGCCTTTTTTGCCGGTTTCGGCGAGATCCGCCGGGTCCCTGGCCGTTCCATAGACCGTGCAACGGTGGAACAGGCCGACGTCTTGCTGGTGCGTTCGGTGACCAACGTCAATCGCGCGTTGCTGGAAGGCAGCAAGGTTCGCTTTGTCGGCACCTGCACCATTGGTACTGATCATCTGGATCTTGAGTATTTCGCCGAGGCCGGCATCACTTGGTCGAGCGCGCCCGGCTGTAATGCCCGTGGTGTGGTCGATTACGTGCTGGGCAGCCTGATGACGCTCGCCGAAATCGAAGGTGTCGATCTGACTCAACGGACCTACGGTGTCGTCGGCGCCGGTGAGGTGGGTGGGCGACTGATCAAGGTCCTGAAGGGCTTGGGCTGGAACGTGAAGGTTTGCGATCCACCGCGTCAGGCCGCCGAGGGGGGCGATTATGTCAGCCTGGAGCAGATCATTGAGCAGTGCGACGTGATCAGTCTGCACACCCCGCTGACTCGCAGCGGCGCAGGCGCGACCTGGCATCTGTTCGACCAGCAGCGTTTGCAACAGCTCAAGCCCGGCGCGTGGTTGATCAACGCGGCGCGTGGCCCGGTTGTTGATAATGCCGCGCTGCGCAAAGTGCTGTTGGCGCGCGAAGACCTGCAAGCGGTGCTGGATGTCTGGGAAGCCGAGCCGGAAGTCGATGTGGCGCTGGCCGAACTGTGCGTACTGGCCACGCCACACATTGCCGGTTACAGCCTCGACGGTAAACAGCGCGGAACGGCGCAGATTTATCAGGCGTATTGCGAATTCATCGGCCAGCCCGCAAGCATCCAGCTCAGCGACCTTTTGCCAGCACCGTGGCTGTCCGAAATTACCCTGCATGCCGACAGCGATCCGGCCTGGGCGCTGGCGATGTTGTGCCGAGGCGTGTACGACCCGCGCCGGGATGACGCGGATTTCCGCCGCAGCCTTGTAGGCAATGTCGGCGAGCAGCGTGCGGCGTTCGATGTGTTGCGCAAGCAGTATCCGGTGCGGCGCGAGATCGAAGGGCTGAAAGTGCGGATCGATGGTGATTCGCCGGCCTTGGCGAAGATAGTCGCGGCGCTGGGAGCGATTGCTGTTTAAAAACCGGGGTGTCTTCATCGCTGGCAAGCCAGCTCCCACAGGTTTCGCGGAGCACTCTGATTTTGAGTACGACGAAAATCTGTGGGAGCTGGCTTGCCAGCGATTGTTTCAATACAAGGCTCAACTGTTCAGACAGAAAAAACCCGGCCAAAGGGGCCGGGTCAGGAAGACGGTGGCTATATCACTTTTGTTTGGCAGGCTTGACCAATCGCTTGTCCAGTTCGCGGCACGCATCCTGGATCATGTCTTCAGTGATCGGTACTTCACGCCCATCCTTATCGATAATCGAGCAACCCAGAGTCTGGCCGGGCTTGGTGCGGATCACTTCAATCTTGTCATCGCTGCTGTGTTGCAAGGACATGGCCTGTCTCCTCATCAGGTTGTGTTATCAGATTAAAACCGCCACATGACCAGGCTGTGACAACTCCTTTCGGTCCGTCATGAGCGGCCATTCCAGTCCAACAGAAATGACCGTTCGTCTCAACTGCGACGTTAGACCAATAGCAACTATGGCCTAGTCTTTGGGGGCATATTTAACCTGACTCATTGTGATTTACAGAGTTCCACCCCAAAGAAGGTTTACGCTAGCCCTTTCATCAACATGGATGCGTACCTGAATGACCCCGAAGCTTTCTTCAAGGCACCGTCGCGCGCTGCGTCTGACCAGTCGATTTCTGGCTCCTTACCGCTGGCAAGTCATCGGTGCGCTGCTGGCGTTGATCGTCACCGCCGCCGTCACCTTGTCGATGGGGCAAGGCATCAAGTTGCTGGTCGATCGGGGCTTCATGACCCAGTCGCCGCATCAGCTCAACCAGAGCATAGGCATTTTCATGTTGATGGTGCTGGGTCTGGCTGTCGGTACGTTCGCGCGGTTTTACTGGGTGTCGTGGATCGGCGAACGCGTCGTCGCCGATATTCGGCGCGAGGTGTTCAACCATCTGGTTTATCTGCACCCCGGCTTTTACGAGAACAACCGCAGTTCGGAGATTCAATCGCGGTTGACCGCCGACACGACGTTATTGCAGTCAGTGATCGGTTCGTCGCTGTCGATGTTCCTGCGCAACTTGTTGATGGTCATCGGCGGCGTCGTACTGCTATTTGTGACCAACGCAAAACTCACCAGCATTGTGGTGATTGCCTTGCCGTTCGTGGTAGCGCCGATTCTGATTTTCGGTCGGCGTGTACGCAATCTTTCGCGGTTGAGTCAGGACCGGGTTGCCGACATCGGCAGCTACGTTTCCGAAACCCTCGGCCAGATCAAAACCGTGCAGGCTTACAACCATCAGGTCCAGGATGAGCAGCGCTTCTCGGCGACTGTCGAAGAGGCGTTCGACACGGCGCGCAAACGCATTTTCCAGCGCTCGTGGATGATCACCCTGGTGATCGTGCTGGTGCTGGGCGCCGTGGCGGTGATGTTGTGGGTCGGCGGCATGGACGTGATCGCCGGGCGAATCACTGGTGGCGAACTGGCAGCGTTTGTTTTTTACAGCCTGATCGTGGGCAGTGCGATCGGCACCTTGAGCGAAGTGATTGGCGAACTGCAGCGCGCGGCAGGTGCCGCCGAGCGCATCGCTGAATTGCTCGGTTCGCAGAACATCATTCAGCCGCCAACCACCGGGCTGGTGACTTTGCCGGCGCGCGTGCGGGGCGAGTTGCGATTGCAGGACGTGCGTTTTTCCTACCCTTCGCGCCCTGAAAGCTACGCCGTCAACGGCTTGAATCTGACAGTTCGTGCCGGTGAGACGCTGGCGCTGGTGGGGCCGTCCGGCGCCGGCAAGTCGACGGTGTATGACTTGCTGTTGCGCTTTTATGACCCGCTGGAAGGACAGATCCTCATCGATGGCGTGCCGCTGACAAGTCTCGACCCGCTGGATCTGCGCCGCCACTTCGCCTTGGTGTCACAGTCGCCGGCGCTGTTTTTCGGCAGCGTTGAAGAGAACATTCGTTACGGCAATCCGCGGGCGACACTGGAGCAAGTCAAGGACGCGGCAAGAATTGCCCATGCCCATGACTTCATCGAAAAAATGCCCAATGGTTACCAGACCCATCTCGGCGATGGTGGCCTCGGCCTTTCGGGTGGCCAGCGGCAACGTCTGGCGATTGCCCGGGCGTTGCTGGTCGACGCGCCGATCCTGCTGCTGGACGAAGCCACCAGCGCCCTCGATGCGCAAAGCGAGCACCTGATACAGGAAGCGCTGCCCAACCTGATGCAGAACCGCACCACGCTGGTGATCGCGCATCGACTGGCAACCGTGAAAAACGCTGACCGGATCGCAGTGATGGATCAAGGCAAACTTGTGGCCATTGGCACCCATCAGGAGCTCATAGTCAGCAATCCGCTGTATGCGCGGCTGGCGTCATTGCAGTTCAATGAAGGAAAGCAAACCTCTAAACAACTCTGATGAGTGATGCCTGCATCGGGCATTATGGCGACCTGTATGGAATGCCAGGATGAGGACATGAGTCGCTACCAACCGCCGTTGACGCTGACCAATCGAATGATTGCTTTAATCGCCGAAATCAGTGAGCAAATCGGCCAACTATCGGCCATGGATGATAGTCGGCAAACGCCACGACTCCGCCGAAGTAACCGGATTCGTACGATTCAGGCTTCTCTGGCAATTGAAAACAATACGTTGAGTGTTGAACAGGTGACGGCCGTGCTCGCCGGTCAGCGTGTGTTGGGGTTGCCCAAGGAAATTCAGGAAGTACGCAATGCCTTTGCGGCCTATGAATCCATGCCGAAGTGGCAACCAGGCAACAGGGCTGACTTGCTTCAGGCGCATGAGTTGTTGATGCATGGACTGATCGATGAATGCGGGCACTTTCGCCGAACTGGCGTAGGCATTTATCGCGCTGATCAATTGGTCCATATGGCGCCACCGCCGAGTCGTCTGTCCGCGTTGATGGATGATTTGCTGGCGTGGCTCGCTACTTCTGACTGGCACCCTTTGATTATCAGCTGTGTCTTTCATTACGAGTTCGAGTTTATCCATCCTTTTGCTGATGGAAACGGGCGGATGGGCCGTCTATGGCAGACCGTGATTCTCAGCCAATGGCGATCTGTGCTGGCTTACCTTCCGGTCGAAGCGGTCATTCGAGAGGAGCAGGATGCTTATTATTCGGCATTATCGGCTGCGGACCAAATGGCGGAGTCGACGCCGTTTGTTGAATACATGCTGCATGCTCTGAGTGTTTCACTGCGTGAAGCGATTGGCAGTGAAACGGCGAACGACCTAGTAATCGACCCAGTAACCGACCTAGTAGAAAAGCTTTTGCTAACCCTCGGGCAAAGGGCTTTGAAGGTCAGCGAGCTGATGGCAGAGCTGGGCTTGGCACACAAACCGTCTTTCAGGGCCAACTACCTGAAGCCGGCACTCGCCTCAGGAGTGATTGAAATGTCTGATCCTGAGACCCCGACGAATCCGACTCAGAAATATCGCCTGACTGAGCTTGGCGAGTTGGCAGTTGCGCGGATTAGGCGTAAGTAGTGATTTCACCAAGAATAAAAAATGCCCGTATCTCCGGATACAGGCATTTTTTTGTTATTCGGTGTTCGTCACGAACTCACTGATCGTCGAAGTAGCGCTCGTGCCAATCCACCAGCGGCTGTGGTGAGTTGAGCTTCTGGCCGTAGATCACCGAATAAGACAGCACGTTCTGCACGTACTGACGGGTTTCGTCGAACGGAATGCTTTCCACCCATACATCGAAACTCAGGTGATCGGCGCCGCGCAGCCATTGGCGTACGCGGCCGGGGCCGGCGTTGTAGGCGGCGGAGGCGAGGACGCGGTTGCCGTTGAACTGGCTGTGGACCTGACTCAGGTAGGCGGCGCCGAGCTGGATGTTCTTGTCTGGATCGAGCACTTGCTGCGGTGAAGCCAGCGGGATGCTGAACTTGCGTGCGGTTTCCTTGGCGGTGCCGGGCATCAGTTGCATCAGGCCACTGGCGCCGACGCCGGAGCGAGCATCGTCCATAAAAGCACTTTCCTGACGGGTGATCGCGAACACCCAGCTCGAATGCAGGCCCCGCACCTTGGCTTCACGCACGAGGGTTTCGCGGTGGGCCATCGGGAAACGGATGTCCAGATCGTCCCAGTATTGCGCCTGACTGATCGTGCGGATCGCCGGGAAGTACCATTTCAGGTCGTAGGCGAGTTTGGCTTGGGCGACCATTTCGTCGCGGTTGAAGTGGCGGCTGACGTGATACCACTCGCGGCGACCGTCTACGATCTGCCCGCGGGCATGGAACTCCAGAGCGCGGCGGACACCTGGCGTGTTGCGCACTTTGTTGATGGTCGCCTGGCTGAGTACCAGCGGTTTGTTGACCAGCGAGTACGGCGACTGCGAACGGTCGGCAGCAAGGAAACCGTAGAAATCACGTTCGCGGGCGAGGCTTTTGTACAACGTCTGCGCTTCCGGGTTCTGCGGTTGCGCCAGTTCCAGGCTGCGGGCCTGCCAGTAGCGCCAGCGATTGGTGGTCGCCAGATCCTGCGGCAGACGGCGAGTCAGTTGATAAGCATCGTCCCACCGGGCCAGGCGCAGCAGCAGGCGCAGGCGCCATTCGGAAACGGTATTGTCACGCAGCTCCGGGTCGTATTTGGTCATCACGTCCAGCGCGCGGCTGTCGAAACGACGGGCCAGGGTCAGGCCGATTTCCCGGGCGATGGCGACTTTTTCATCGCGGGAGAAATGCATGCTGCTGGCGTAACCGTCGAGCAGGGCCATGGCTTTGTCCGGATCCTGACGGGCCAGACGACGCAAGCCGAGGCTGACCACATCGGACATCGGCTCATCAGCCGGCGTGAAGCGCGAGGGCTGATTGAGCAACTCGGGTTTCTGCGCCACATCGACCAGCAAGCGACCGCGCGGGGCGAGAGTGGTCAGGCCGTTGGTCAGGCTGTTGGCGAGCGGATAGTTGCGCGCCTGAGCGGCGAGTTTGGTGCGCTCCCAGCGTTTCTGTTCGGTCAGTTGGCCGTCGGCGGCCCAGATACCAAACAGCGCGTCGCACGCCGCCGGTTGCGATTTTCCGGTCAGCCACAGCTTGTCTGCGTTGGCATAGCCCTCGACCTTGTGACCGCTGCTGATCTGGTACTGCGCATTCAGGCAGTCGAGTTCAGTGAAGTTGAGTTTCGGGTCGTAATATTTGACGAAGGTCGCCCAGTCACCGCGGTCAGCGAGCCAGCGCAACCAGCGCAACTTCATCCAGTTGGCCTGGGGCAGGTCGCCGTGTTCGGCGAGGAATTTCTCGATTTCGGCGTTGCTCGCGCTTTTCAGGCGCGCGGTCAGCTCGTCGTAGGCCAGATACGGCTCCAGCGGATAGTCGGCCAAGGCCTGGCTGTAGCGGAAATACGGACCGGTATCGCCCTTGGCGAGGGCGCGCTTGGCTTCATCGTAATACTGGCGTTGGGTTGACAGGTCCACCGCCTGGGCGGATTGAGCGGCAGCGGCGGTAAGTAGCAAACAGGACAAAACACTGAGAAGGCGACTGCGCATGAGACATCCGGGCAGAGAAATCATGACAAGTGCCGACCTCGGTCAGCACTGA
Source organism: Pseudomonas sp. NPDC087598 (assembly GCF_044743525.1). Lineage (NCBI taxonomy): Bacteria > Pseudomonadati > Pseudomonadota > Gammaproteobacteria > Pseudomonadales > Pseudomonadaceae > Pseudomonas > Pseudomonas sp. NPDC087598. The sequence goes on from NZ_JBIUWQ010000059.1 coordinate 34,581, forward strand.
ATTGTCTGTAGCTTAGCCTTTTGCCAGCAAGCGGCGAAAGCTTTGCGGACCTCGCAGCACAAGTTCGCAACAAATGTTGTGCAGAGTGCTTCGACAGACAAATTGCCGGCCTGCTGAAGCCCTAAGTCAGGTAGAATGCGCGCCCGGTTTTTGGAGAAGCTCATGACCCTGCTCAAATTCAGCGATGTGTCCCTTGCATTCGGCGCGATGCCGTTGTTGGACAAGGTGTCCTGGCAGATCGCCCGTGGTGAGCGGGTGTGCATCATCGGCCGCAACGGCACAGGCAAGTCCAGCATGATGAAGCTGGTCAAGGGCGATCAAAAGCCTGACGACGGCTCCGTGTGGCGTGCCCCCGGTCTGAAAATCGGCGAACTGCCGCAAGAATTGCCAGTGGCCGACGACCGGACTGTGTTCGACGTGGTTGCCGAAGGCCTCGATGGCGTGGGCGCGTTGCTCGCCGAGTACCATCACCTTGCGCAGAACTGCGTCACTGAAGAAGACCTGAACAAACTGATGCACGTTCAGCAAGACCTCGAAGCCCGTGATGGCTGGCGCTTGCAGACCCTGGTCGACAGCACCCTGAGCCGCCTGCAACTGCCGGCCGACAAGACCCTCGCCCAGTTGTCCGGCGGCTGGCGTCGTCGCGTGCTGCTGGCGCAGGCGCTGGTGTCCGAGCCGGATCTGTTGCTGCTCGACGAACCGACCAACCACCTGGATATCGGTGCGATTGCCTGGCTCGAAGAAGCGCTGAAAGATTTCCAGGGCGCTGTGCTGTTCATCACGCACGACCGTTCCTTCCTGCAAAACCTTGCCACGCGCATCCTCGAACTGGATCGCGGCGGCCTGATCGACTGGAACGGCGACTACGCCAGTTTCCTCGTGCACAAAGAAGCCGCGCTGGCCGCTGAAGAGACCGCCAACGCGCTGTTCGACAAAAAACTGGCCCAGGAAGAAGTCTGGATCCGCCAGGGCATCAAGGCGCGTCGCACCCGTAACGAAGGCCGCGTCCGCGCCCTGAAAGCCCTGCGTGTTGAGCGCAGCGAACGTCGCGAGCGTACCGGCAAGGCCAATATCCAGCTGGAAACTGCCGACAAGTCCGGCAAGCAGGTGATGGTGCTCGAGAATGTGAGCTTTGCTCACCCGGGTGGCCCGTTCCTGATCAAGGATTTCTCGATGGTGCTGACGCGCGGCGACCGTATCGGTCTGCTCGGCGCCAACGGTACCGGCAAGACAACCCTGCTGAAGCTGATGCTCAGCGGTCTGCAACCGACCAGTGGCAAAGTGGAAGAGGGCACGCGCATCGACGTGGCGTACTTTGACCAGTTGCGTCATCAACTGGATCTGGAAAAAACCGTTATCGATAACGTTGCCGAAGGTCGCGACTTCATCGATATCGACGGTCAGAGCCGCCACGTGCTGAGCTACCTCGGCGACTTCCTGTTCAGCCCGCAGCGTGCCCGCACGCCGGTCAAGGCGCTGTCGGGTGGCGAGCGTGCGCGTCTGTTGCTGGCCAAACTGTTCAGCAAGCCGGCCAACCTGCTGGTCCTCGACGAACCGACCAACGACCTCGACGTGGAAACCCTCGAACTGCTCGAAGAGGTGCTGCTGACCTTCAACGGCACTGTGCTGATGGTCAGCCACGACCGGGCATTCCTCGACAACGTGGTCACCAGTACGCTGGTCTTCGAAGGTGAAGGCAAGGTGCGTGAATACGTCGGCGGCTATCAGGACTGGATCCGTCAGGGCGGCTCGCCGCGCCTGTTGGGCGTGACCGAGAGCAAGTCGGGCAAGGCTGACTTGAATTCGGCGGTGGTCACTGCCGAGCCGGCTCCGGTGGCTGCGCCTGCCGCTGCCATCCCGGCTGCCAAGAAGAAGCTCAGCTACAAGCTGCAGCGCGAGCTGGAAGCGCTGCCGGGCGATATCGATGCCAAGGAACAGCAGATCGCTGCCGTTGAAGCTGAAATGGCTGACGCGGGTTTCTATCAGCGTCCGCCGGCAGAAACGGCCAAGGTGATTGCTTCGCTGGAGCAGTTGCAGGCTGAGCTGGATGCTCTGGTGGAGCGTTGGGCCGAGCTGGATGCCTGATTGCCTCTGATGTGAAAAAGCCCGGCGTTCAGTAATGAGCGCCGGGCTTTTCATATGTCACGCGATCTGCAAGCTGATACTGGTCAAATGTGGGAGCGAGCCTGCTCGCGAATGCGGTGTATCAGGCAGCATTAATGCTGAATGTGTCGTCGCCTTCGCGAGCAGGCTCGCTCCCACAATGATCAGTGCTTTTCAGCGTTTGACCAGGTGCACCGCCAGCACATCACAAGGCGCACCGTGCAGCACGTCGTTGGCGGTCGAGCCGAGCAGCAATGCCAAACCGTGACGGCCATGACTGCCGACCACGATCAGATCGCACGCTTGTTCCTTGGCGAAATGATGGATTTCCTGGCGTGGCTGGCCGTAGGTCAAGTGGCAGTTAGCGCCTTCGAGTTCGGAATACTTGAGTTTCAAGCGCTCAAGCCGTTCTTTGGCCTGGTCGAATTGCTGTTGTTGCAGTTGTGACAGGTCCATTGGCACGTCGCCGCCGAACGCCATGGCCATCGGTTCGACAATGTGCACCAGCGACAGCTTGGCGCCGTTGCTCACCGACAGCTCTCGGGCGCGGTGGATCACTGGGTCGCACTCTTCGGTCAAGTCTACGGCGACCAGGATGTGGTGGTAGGGCATGAGGCGCTCCTCGTAAGGGTTCAATATTGTTAAGTATGGCTGGTTTCAAGCGCATTGGTTCCAAAGTGACGCAATGGGCTCATAAAGATTCGGGAGTACAGATATGACGGTCTGGATAGTGGTGTCAATCCTGCTGGTGGTATTGAGTCCGCTGGCGTGGTTGCGCCCATCGCGCGCGCAGAGCGGGCGCATCGGCCTGCGCATGGAGGCGCGGCGCATGGGTCTGGCCATGCAGCTGGCTCCTCAGGAGTGGCCGCACTGGCTGTCGCAAGAGCCGCCAAACCCCTGCGCGCAGTACCATCGTCCGCGCCGTGGCAGTCAGCCGGCGTGCTGGACGTATTGGCAGAAATCGCCGGGCGTTTGGGTCAATCAATGGCAGGAAATCTGCGAGGATCAGGCGCTGCTCAATCATTTCGAAAAGTTGCCGGGTAACGTCTACAAGGTCGAGGCGGATAAACAGATGATTGCCTTGTATTGGGGCGAGAAAGGCGAAGCAACGGTATTGCAAGATATCGACGCGACACTGAAAGCGCTGGCGTGACTTGCGGATGTTTCGCGCTGCAACGGTGCGAAGCGTCCGGCATACGAGCAATAAAAACTGCCGGAGGTGCATTCGCGACGTCTGCTGATGGATGAATTTTCGTCGATCCTCGCAGCTCGACCCAATGCGAGAAGGGCGAGGGCCTCAATTAGATATCGCAATTTTTTCGAGAATAGGACAGCTTTGCAGGATAGGAGAGTCGAAGGGTTGATGTGGTGAACGAGATATACCTCATCGAACCGGTCACGGCAGCATTGATCATGGCCACCGTCAAGATTTGAAGCCCTCACGTTTTTTCAGGTGCTTTAGATTCCCATGTCACTACATGAGATCTGCTACCAAATGAAATTGCTGCTTCATCCTGCCAGGGTTGTCTCCCTGGTTTTCCTGGCTGTGATACTGGTCGGTACCGCTATCTTGATGCTGCCGATGTCCCAGGCCGAGGGTATTTCCTCCACTTGGGTGACGGCCTTCTTTACCGCAGTTTCGGCTGTCTGCGTTACTGGGCTGGTAGTGGTGGACACCGGTACTTACTGGTCGACCTTCGGCCAGTCAGTGATCCTGCTGCTGTTCCAGATCGGCGGCTTCGGCATTATGACGGTGGCGACCTTGCTCGGCTTGATGGTCAACCGAGGCTTGCGTCTACGCACAAAAATGGTCGCACAGTTGGAGTCACGCTCGTTGGGGTTGGGCGACATCGCCAGCGTTGCCAAACTGGTCCTGGTGGTGACGTTCGCCTTGGAACTCATCCTGACCCTGTGGCTCACCCTCAGGTTGCACCTGACCTATGATCTGCCATGGGCTAGTGCGGCGTGGAGCGGCCTGTTTCATGCGGTATCAGCATTCAACAATGCGGGTTTCTCCATCCATCCCGACAGCCTGACGCGTTACGCATTCGATGCCGGGATCCTGTTGCCAATCATGGCTGCGATCATTATCGGGGGCATTGGCTTTCCCGTCTTGTATGACTTGCGCAGCAGATTCAGTGAACCGCGTCGCTGGTCGCTGCATACCAAGCTCACCTTGGTCGGAACGGCAATCCTGCTTCTAGTCGGTTTTTTAACGCTGCTACTGTTTGAGTGGTTTAACCCGGCTACCCTTGGCCCGATGCCAGTGATCGATAAAGTTCTCTCGGCGGCTTTTGCTTCCGTTTCTGCGCGTACAGCCGGATTCAACTCTATTGATATCGGCGCGTTAACTCATGAAAGCTGGGCAATTCACTATCTCCTGATGTTCATCGGGGGTGGCAGTGCGGGCACCGCAGGTGGTGTAAAAGTCGGCACTGTAGCCATTCTGGTTTTACTGGTGATCGCGGAAATTCGTGGACACAGCGACAGCGACGCATTTGGTCGTCGAATCGGTGCCCCGGCCCAGCGCCAAGTGATTACAGTGCTTGTGCTAGGCAGCGCCATGATCGTGCTGGCGACGCTATTTATCATGCGTGAAACAGACCTGCCCACAGATCAGGTCATATTCGAAGTCATCTCCGCGTTTGGTACGGTCGGCTTGTCCACTGGCATTACCGCTGATCTCCCCGCGTCAGCTCAACTCATGCTCACGCTGCTGATGTATGTCGGGCGGGTCGGCACCATTACGCTCGCGGCGTCACTGGCTCTGGGCGAACGCCGGATGCCTTACCGCTACCCAGAGGAACATCCTATTGTTGGCTAAATTTCTTTTTACCGAGCAGTTCTCCTTTTCCAAGGGCGATAGCGTGGTAGTGATCGGCCTTGGTCGTTTCGGTGGCTCCGTGGCTCAATCGTTGATGCGGCTCGGTCACGATGTGATGGGCATCGACCAGGATGCCGCGCCAGTCCATGAGTGGGCCGATCTCTTGACTCATGCTGTCCAGGCGGACTCCACCAACCTGATGGTCTTGCGCCAACTGGGTGTAGCCGATTTTGCTCATGCCATTGTGGGGATAGGAACAGATCTGTCAGCTAGCTTGCTGACCATCATGACGCTGACGGAGTTGGGTATCGGGGATATCTGGGTCAAGGCCAGGACTACCGAGCATGGTCAGATAGCCCAGCGGATTGGCGCCCATCATGTTGTCTACCCTGAGAAGGATATGGGGGAACGTGTTGCTCACCTCATTACCGGGCGGATGATCGACTTCATCGAGTTCGATGACGGCTTTGCCATTGCCAAGATTCACGCGCCCCTGGCGAGCCAAAACAACACCTTGGCCGACAGTGATATCCGGGAAAAATTTGGTGTGACGATTGTAGGGTTGAAGCGCGCCAGTCTGGATTTTCAGCATGCCACCCCCAGCACTCTGATCTTGCCGGGCGATCTGCTAATCGTTTCCGGTCCGACCCATCTGATCCAGAAGTTTGCAGGTCATTCGACTTGAGCCGAAATTAAAAAGCCCGACAGGGTTCATCGGGCGGGGTTGGCCAGGCAGGCCGGAAACTGTTTTACCGCTGACCCGGCTTCACACGGGTAGCGCAATTACCTATTGTCCCGTCAGCGTAGCCTTTTAAACAGGGCTCGTTGCGAATTAGGGCGAATTTTCTAACTATTGATTCTATGAATGGCCTCACCTGCAGACGCGTGTTGCGGGTCTTCGTGGTACGGAAATGACCGCAAAGTCGCATTTCAACCCGTATTTTGGGCGATTGACAATTGTCGGAAATTCCGTGAAGGTGACGTACCCAAATCAAACGGGCGTATGAATTGAGCGTTTGTCTTACAGACCGCTCCTACAGAATCCCGACTATCGCGTTGGCGGGTGTGCCGGGTGGATTGGCGTCAGCATCGACGAAAAAGCGTCCTGCCAAGCCATTCGCCTGCGTCCGACGTGTACTGTTCAGCTTCCATATCGTGGAGATCAGTTGATG
>NZ_JBIUWQ010000060.1:0-39820 GCF_044743525.1 Pseudomonas sp. NPDC087598
CTGCCGCTGGGCCGTCACATGGAAGAGCTGATCCGTCTGGTCGACGCTCTGCAATTCCACGAAGAGCACGGCGAAGTCTGCCCTGCCAACTGGAAAAAAGGCGACAAAGGCATGAACGCTTCGCCAGAAGGCGTTGCTGCATACCTGACCGAGAACGCTGCTGCCCTGTAAGGCGCAACGTCGAGGTACAAAAAAACCGGCCCATGTGGCCGGTTTTTTTATGCGCAGGATTATTGGAAACAGCCTCTCGGCATCATTTGTTTCAATTGCACGGAAAAAAATACTGGATGACTGAACAGTGGCTGGATAGGGTTGTGCACGAGCGATAACGGGGCACGAGGGCGATTGCCTTGTGCTGAATCGCGCCTCACTTCAGTAAGAACGGTGCAATGGATTGCATGATGCAGAAGGGGATTCAAATGCCGAGTAGCTTGGAAGTTGCGGATTATTTCCTCTGCCTGGAAGGGCATGAGGGCGAGATCTCCAATCTAAAAATTCAAAAAATGGTTTATTACGCTCAAGGGTTCAGTCTGGCCGTCCATGGCGAGGCACTCTTCCCTGAAAAACTGGAAGCGTGGATGCACGGGCCAGTGGTTCCGGATCTGTATCGACGATTCAGCCAATTTGGCTCGAGTGCCATTCCTCCCCCAAGTGATTTCAATGCAGATGTTTTCAGTGCCAAACAGCAAAGTCTGCTCAACGAAGTGTTCGACGTTTATGGCCAATTCTCGGCGTGGAAACTACGTCAGTTGACGCATGAAGAAGCCCCTTGGCGTAGAAACTTCAAGGAAGGGGAGTTCAGCCGAGAAATTCCCGCCTGTGAGATGCAGGAGTATTTCCGGGAGCATTTGGTGAACTGAAAAATGGCCAGGTTCAAACGCAGGGAACGCGATGCGGCGGTTGCAGTAACGGCACGGACGTCCACCATCGAAATGGATTCATCGGAAGCACGACCTCCGGTTTTCTCATTTGAGTATTTGCAGAATGGCTGGTGCATTCAAGATTGCGAGGCAGTCGAACGGTCGAAAATGCTTGAGCGTCTGAGGATCCTGGGAAAAATGCCTTGGAGAGAATTGCGTAGAGAGCATAGGCATCGATATGGCTGTGAAACGATTGAGAGGAACAGCTTGAAAGTCGGGATACCTGGTTTTTTAACAGGTGATGTCAGATTGTTGGTGTTTCGGGCTTTCGAACGTGTAGCGATGGTGGGTTACAAGAGCCATCGGGTTTTTTATGTCGTGTGGATTGATCGAGAATTTAAGCTCTATAAGCACTAAACAAAAAACCGGCCCACGTGGCCGGTTTTTTTATGCTCGGTAGAAATCCAACGAGGATCAGTCGTCGAAGTCTTCCCAGCCTCCCATCTGTTTCCAGCGGTTGACGATGCCGCAGAACAGCTCAGCGGTTTTCTCGGTGTCGTAGCGCGCCGAGTGCGCCTCACGGCCGTCGAAATCGATGTCGGCTGCCTGGCAGGCTTTCGCCAGCACGGTTTGGCCGTACGCCAGACCGGCCAGTGTCGCGGTGTCGAAACTGGAGAACGGATGGAACGGGTTGCGTTTCATGTCCAGTCGCGCAACCGCGGCGTTCAGGAAGCCGAGGTCGAAACTGCTGTTGTGGCCGACCAGAATTGCCCGTTTGCATCCGTTGGCTTTCAGCGCCTTGCGGATGCCACGGAAGATGTCGGTCAGCGCGGTTTCTTCGCTGACCGCCATGCGCAGCGGGTGATCCAGCTTGATCCCGGTGAACTCCAGCGCCGCCGCTTCGATGTTGGCGCCTTCGAACGGCTCAACACGGAAGAAGTAGGTGTGATCCGGGTAAACAAAACCCTTTTCATCCATGGCGATGGTGGTCGCAGCAATCTCCAGCAACGCATCGGTGGCCGAGTTGAAGCCACCGGTTTCTACGTCGACGACCACCGGCAGGTAGCCACGAAAGCGTGCCGCCATCGGGTGACGGGAACCGCCACCACCGCTTTGACCGTCCAGTTCGTCGTCGAAATGCTCTTCACTCACGCGTGTTCCTCCAGCAGGCGCCAGCGCAGTTTTTCACCGGCGCGCAGCGGGATAACGGTCAGCTCGCCGAATGGCAGGCTGGTCGGGGCGGTCCATTCTTCACGAACCAGGGTGATGCGATCAGTGTTCACCGGCAGGCCATAGAAACGCGGGCCGTTGAGGCTGGCGAAGGCTTCGAGCCTGTCCAGCGCATTACGCTGTTCGAAGGCTTCGGCGTACATCTCGATGGCGGCGTACGCGGTGTAGCAGCCGGCGCAGCCGCAAGCGGCTTCCTTGGCGTGCTGGGCGTGGGGTGCCGAGTCGGTGCCGAGGAAGAACTTCGCGCTGCCACTGGTGGCGGCATCGAGCAGGGCTTCCTGGTGCGTATTGCGCTTGAGGATCGGCAGGCAATAGAAGTGCGGCCGAATTCCGCCAACCAGCATGTGGTTACGGTTGTAGAGCAAGTGATGCGCGGTGATGGTCGCGCCGACGTTGGCCGAGGCCTCGTTGACGAACTGCACGGCATCGCCAGTGGTGATGTGTTCGAACACCACTTTCAGCGTCGGGAAGCGCTCGACCACACGACGCATGTGCTCATCGATGAAGATCTTTTCGCGGTCGAACACATCGACATCGCCACGGGTCACTTCGCCGTGGATCAGCAGCGGCATGCCGACTTCGGCCATGGCTTCCAGCGCCGGGAAAATCTTGTCGATGCTGGTCACCCCGGAATCGGAGTTGGTGGTCGCACCGGCCGGGTACAGCTTGGCGGCGTGTACGAAACCGCTGGCCTTGGCTTCACGAATTTCTTCGGGCTGGGTGCGGTCGGTGAGGTACAGAACCATCAACGGTTCGAAGCGACTGCCGGCCGGGCGGGCAGCAAGAATCCGCTGGCGATAGCCGTCGGCCTCGGCGGCGTTGCGCACCGGCGGGACCAGGTTGGGCATGATGATGGCGCGGCCAAAGGTGCGCGCAACATCGGCAACGGTATTGGTCAACACGGCACCATCGCGAAGATGAATATGCCAGTCGTCGGGACGCAGCAGGGTCAGGCGGTCGGACATGAGGGGATTCCAGGCGGGTCAAACTGAGGCGAATGCTACCGGAAAAGACTCTTGCAGGCACTCGCTATCAAGTTTTGCGGGAAGCTTCCGATATCCCGTAGGTATGCCGTAAACATAGTGTGAATCGGTCTTTGTGTTTCAGAAGCCAATGGAGCCTCCCGTGCGCCAGCGTTATTTAGCCTTGCTCAGTGTGTTTGCCAGCCTTCCCGCGATGGCGCTCACCTACCAGACTCGCCTGGAGAACATTGAGTGGACGGTCGCCGGCGACAAGTTCGAGTGCCGCCTGACACAGCCGATCACCGATTTCGGTTCGGGTGAATTCGTGCGCAAGGCCGGTGAGCAGGCGATATTTCGCCTGAACGCCTACAACGCCATGCTCGGCGGAGGTTCGGCGACTTTGCTGGCAGCCGCCGCGCCCTGGCAGCCGGGGCGTGGTGACATCAATCTGGGCAGCGTCAGGCTCGGCAGTGGCAACGTCTTGTTCAGCAGCTCGCAGTCCCAGGCCGGTGGTCTGATCAGCGGCCTGCTCGATGGTCGCAGTCCGGTCGTGCGGCGTGCTTCGGGCGATGGCCGTGTGTCGGAAGTGCGTTTGTTGCCGGTCAAGTTCAGCAAAGCGTTTAACGACTATCAAACCTGTGTGGCGAAATTGCTGCCGCAGAATTTCGAGCAGATCAAACAGTCGCAGATCGGCTTCCCCGGCGAGGGCGTTGACCTGGACGCTGCCGCCAAGGCCAAGCTGCAAGTCATGCTCGAATACATGAAGGCCGATCCGACGGTCAATCACATCGAACTCGACGGCCACTCCGACAACAGTGGCAATCGTCTGACCAACCGCGAACTGTCGCGCCGCCGCGCGCTGGCAGTGGTCGACTTCTTCAAGGCCAATGGCATTCAGGAATCGCAGATCACCGTGCGTTTCCATGGCGAGCAATATCCCATTGTGCCGAACACCAATGCGGCCAATCGCGCGAAAAACCGTCGAGTCAATGTAAAACTCGCGCGGGTGGCACCGACCGCTGCTCCAGCGCCTCAGGCCAGCACGCCTGCCAACACTGCCGCGACTTCCTGACCTGCCGGTCATCGTCGCGCTCTCGACAGAATCTGTCGCTTTGTCGTCTTAAGCTGTCGCGCCTCTGTAAATCATCGCGTGTCAGCGGGAGACTCCGCGGCTTTCCGTCGAACCCCGAGGAGTGCTGGCATGGCGGACGTAAACAAGGTCGTTCTGGCGTATTCCGGCGGCCTGGACACTTCGGTGATCCTCAAGTGGCTGCAGGATACTTATAACTGTGAAGTGGTGACCTTCACCGCTGATCTCGGTCAAGGCGAAGAAGTCGAGCCGGCCCGCGCCAAGGCTCAGGCCATGGGCGTCAAAGAAATCTACATCGACGACCTGCGCGAAGAATTCGTGCGTGATTTCGTCTTCCCGATGTTCCGCGCCAACACCGTTTACGAAGGCGAGTACCTGCTGGGTACTTCCATCGCGCGTCCGCTGATCGCCAAACGTCTGATCGAAATCGCCAACGAAACCGGCGCTGACGCCATTTCCCATGGCGCGACCGGCAAGGGCAACGACCAGGTGCGTTTCGAACTGGGAGCCTACGCACTCAAGCCAGGCGTGAAAGTGATTGCACCATGGCGTGAGTGGGACCTGCTGTCCCGCGAGAAGCTGATGGACTACGCCGAGAAGCACGCGATCCCGATCGAGCGTCACGGCAAGAAGAAGTCCCCGTACTCGATGGACGCCAACCTGCTGCACATCTCCTATGAAGGCGGCGTGCTGGAAGATACCTGGACCGAGCACGAAGAAGACATGTGGCGTTGGACCGTCTCCCCGGAGAACGCTCCTGACAAACCGCAATACCTGGAACTGACCTACCGTAACGGTGACATCGTTGCACTGGACGGCGTCGAAATGACCCCGGCTACCGTTTTGGCGACGCTGAACAAGATCGGTGGTGCCCACGGTATCGGCCGTCTCGACATCGTCGAAAACCGTTACGTCGGCATGAAGTCCCGTGGCTGCTACGAAACCCCGGGCGGCACCATCATGCTGCGCGCTCACCGCGCCATTGAATCGATCACCCTGGACCGTGAAGTCGCTCACCTCAAAGACGAGTTGATGCCGAAATACGCCAGCCTGATCTACACCGGCTACTGGTGGAGCCCTGAGCGTCTGATGCTGCAACAGATGATTGACGCTTCGCAGGTCAACGTGAACGGTGTGGTTCGCCTGAAGCTGTACAAAGGCAACGTGATCGTGACCGGTCGCAAGTCCGATGATTCGCTGTTCGATGCCAACATCGCGACTTTCGAAGAAGACGGCGGCGCTTACAACCAGGCCGACGCGGCGGGCTTTATCAAGCTCAACGCGCTACGCATGCGCATTGCTGCCAACAAGGGCCGCAAGCTGTTCTGATTTTTCAGACTGACGCGCAATGAAAGGGCGGCCTTGTCTTCGAGACGGGGCCGCCCTTTTTACTTAATTCTTTTGTTCGGCGCTTGTCGAGCAATGTCTCTGGTCTGTCTGCTTGCACGACAATGACCCCGTCCTTCAAGTCCGTCCCAACAGCGTCACCGCTTGTGAGCACAGGTTATAAACAATACACAGCGTGGTGCCTGAGTCTTTCTTGGCGTATTTGATCTGTAGCAGCGCATTCTTCGTCAGTGAAGCGTCCGACACATGATTGGAAAGAAATACGATGACGCGGATGGCTTTCCTGTCGTTGAGCCGGATTCTTTGCAGAATCGTGTCGAGTTCTCTCGCCGTATCGATGTCACGAACATCGATGATGTGCAGATTGCTGACGGAGACGGGCAACTGAATATTGTGTTGAACCGTCAGGTTTGACCTCGCACGGGTGTCCGTTGGTGGATCGGGCGCGTTGTGGATTTCGCACGAGTCCGCGCATTGTGCGGCGGTATCATCAGGCACGACGCGACTCGAGATTCCGAAAGTATTGTGTGCAGTGGGACCTTCTCTGGATGTGTTGCGTTTGTTGTCGCGGTCATTGTTGTCCATGGCTTTCAAGAAGGTTTCGTCCTTGCCGAAATCGGAAGGTGAATAGAGAGAGCGGTAGTTGAAGTTCAAAGTTATAAAAAAAAGAAATAACAAGTAGAACGGGAAGCTGATCAGGAACCATACGTAGATGGATCGTTCCTCACTATTGAGGAACGGCAAAGATATTGCGGCGGATGCCTCGGAGATACCGGCGAATATGGCGATGATCGTCATTGGGTTAGTGATTTTATTTTTTATCTTTAACATGTTTATACTCTTTTGTTTGGGTTTTCTCATTGTGGTTTTGTTTATGTTTGTTGGTAGTTTTAAGTTTGATGGTCGGTATTGTATTTATAGCAAAAGTGTTTGATTGAGTATAAATATCTTGTTTCAAGTGTTTATGCGCGGCGTGGTGGTGTATTGAGTTGTAGGAAAAGTGTCATTGCTTTATGTTTCCAGTCGACAGTCTGAATGAGCCGTCGTCATCTTCTTTGTTAGAGTTTCAGGCGCTCGCCCGTAATGGCGTCGGGCTGTGGAACGGCACCTGCGTGGCTCGTCGGTCGCAAGCTGTTACAAGTTGGAGAAGGAAATTTAATGTGGATGTTGAAGCGTTCCAATGTCGGATTTTTAGATGGGAGCGGATTTTTTGTAGGATTTATCTTCAATGGATGTAGGGAATGTCTTTCGATGCAAGTGCATGAGAGCCCCGACATGCCACTGCGCAAGTGACTGGGATATGGTGCGTGTTCTAAAAATTCGAACAGCGAAACTGGACTTGCCCATGAATAAAGTGCTGATCGTGGATGACCATCCCGTCATTCGTCTTGCGGTACGTATGCTGATGGAACGTCATGGCTACGAAGTCATTGCAGAAACGGATAATGGCGTGGATGCATTGCAACTGGCTCGCGAGCAGATGCCGGATATTGTAATTCTGGATATTGGAATACCGAAACTTGATGGTCTGGAAGTTATCGCGCGTCTCACTACGACCGCCATGCCGATTAAAGTTCTGGTATTGACTTCCCAAGCGCCCGGGCATTTTTCGATGCGATGCATGCAGTCGGGGGCGGCGGGATATGTGTGTAAGCAACAGGACCTTACTGAGTTGCTCAGTGCAATCAAGGCGGTTTTATCCGGCTACAGTTACTTTCCCAATCAGGCGTTGCATACAGTGCGTACCAGTCTGGGTAATGCCAGTGAAGCAGACATGGTGGATCGTTTGTCCGGGCGCGAAATGATGGTGTTGCAACAATTGGCGCGAGGCAAGACCAACAAGGAAATCGCCGACGGCATGTTTCTGAGCAACAAAACCGTGAGTACCTACAAGACCCGCTTGTTGCTGAAACTCAATGCACGGTCACTTGTAGATTTGATCGAGTTGGCGCAACGCAATGGACTCGTTTGAATGTTTCATTAGCTGACGGAGTCATGGGCCGATCGAGTACAGCTAACCGTAGAAAGTGAAAAGCCTCCGTTTCGGGAGGCTTTCAAGCATCAGAGATCAAAATCGTAATCGGCCAATTGCCTTTGCAGTCGGCGCTCGTCCAGCAGGTTATCAATCGTGCGACGTTTGCTGAGGTTGGTTTTGGCCACCTCGACAACCGGTTCTGAGTCATCGGTCTCAGTGGGGGTAAATTCGTCTTCTACGTCCAATTGCTCTTTGTCGGTGCTCATAAAGTTAACTCCCGGCTAAGACTGCCTTTGGCGCTCCTTATATCGGTAATGCAGCGACGGGTAAAAAAGATTTTTTCAATCGATCAATCAATAAACCTAATGCTTGATCAATCGTCCGATGTTTTGGCTTTGTACTCGCACAGATCTTCGATCCTGCAACTGCCGCACCGGGGCTTGCGTGCCAGGCACACATAGCGTCCGTGAAGAATCAGCCAGTGATGGGAATCGAGCAGGAACTCCTTGGGGACAAATTTCATCAGCTTCTTTTCCACCTCGATCACATTCTTGCCGGGCGCGATACCGGTGCGGTTGCTGACGCGGAAGATGTGCGTGTCGACGGCCATGGTCAGTTGGCGGAAAGCCGTGTTGAGCACGACGTTGGCAGTCTTTCGGCCCACGCCCGGCAAGGCTTCTAGCTCCTCACGCGTTTGCGGTACTTCGCTGCCGTGGCGTTCGACCAGCAAGCGGCAAGTCTCGATGACGTTCTTCGCCTTGCTGTTGTAAAGGCCGATGGTCTTGATGTATTCGGACAGACCTTCGACGCCCAGCGCATGTATCGCCGCCGGGGTGTTGGCCACCGGGAACAGCTTCGCCGTCGCCTTGTTGACACCCACGTCGGTCGATTGCGCCGAAAGAATCACGGCAATCAGCAGTTCGAAAGGCGAAGAGTAGGCCAGTTCGGTTTTCGGCTCGGGATTGTCTTCATGCAGTCGGCGAAAGATCTCAAGACGTTTTGCGGCATTCATGGGCGATGCGTTTCCTTGGAAATAGAGTTCGAGCGGGTCCACGCCTGACGGGCTGCGAGCAACAGGCCCAACAGAATCAGCGCGCCCGGAACCTGAGTTGCCAGATGCAACCCTTCACTGAATAAAACCAGACCTTGCCAGTGTTCGAAGAGACCTCGGCCGAGAGTCCCCTGACCGGCGAGCTCTCGCAGCAAGGCGAGGATCAGCATCAAGGCGCCAAACAGACCGGCGAGTTTGAAGCGCTCGATTCGTGTCTGTTGGAAGAATCCATTGTGTTCCAGGACCACGCACTGCAAGGCGATCAGGCCGGCATAAAGCCCCAGGGCCTGATGCCAAGGCAAAAACCAGCGTTGCCCGAAAGTCTCGGCGCAACTGGCCAATGTCGCTGCGAGCAGCAAGCAGGCGAATAATGTGTTTGTCCCCGTCAGGCCTGACCGTAGCGGGCGCATGCACACGCCATAAGCACCCACGAGCAGGACGAACATCAGAACCGTTACTAGCGCCCCGGCCAACGAGCCGGTGGTGCCCAGCAGCAACATCAGCATCAATGAGTTCGCCAGCGTCGCCGATCGGGTCATGGTTCGTTCCCCAGTAACGGCGCACGATGCTCATCGAAGTAGCGCAGCGCATCATGAATGGCATGGATCGCCGCGCGGGACGTAATGGTCGCGCCCGCCATTTGGTCAAACTGCCCCTGATCCTTTTTCAGCGCCCAACCGGCATCCGTCGGTTGATTGCTCGATTTGCCGGTAAATACCTGCAACCACGTATTCGGCCAGTCGCCCAAATGTCCGCCCAGTGCCGGGGTTTCTGTCTGCTTGAGGGTTTTCACCCCGAGCAATTTTCCGTCGGCATCAATGGCGATCAGCAATTCGATGCTGCCCGCATAGCCCTCGGTCTGGCTGCGCAGCAATACCGCGACTGGCTTGCCAGCCCTGGTCGCGAGATAGCCGCCGATTAGCGTGCTGTGGCTCAAGGCTGCGTTTGCCAGGACCAGCGGCTGTTCCAGCGGTTGATTGTCGTAGGTATCTGCCGCGAGCACGTCGAGTAGTTTGCGACTGTCGAGCAGACGTTGCGCAGCGGCAATCTGCGGTGCATTGCTGCGTTGTATAAGGTACGTCGCACCGATGCCAATGACGGCCAACAGCAGCAGCGTGAGCGCGCTTGTCGTCCGACTCATGGGCTCACCTGTGCTTGCCGACTGGCGGCAAAACGTTCCAGCGCCGGCACGCAGAGATTCATCAACAACACCGCAAACGCCACACCGTCCGGATACCCGCCCCACGTGCGAATCAGATAAGTCAGCAAGCCGACACCGACGCCAAACAGTAAGCGGGCGAGAGGACTTTTGGCGCCGGACACCGGTTCAGTAATGATGAAAAATGCGCCAAGCATGGTGGCGCCACTGAGCAAGTGAAACAGTGGCGAGCCGTGTGAGTCCGAGCCCGAGCCGTTCCAGCACAACAGACTGACCACAAACAGACTGGCGAGCATGCCAACCGGCGCCTGCCAGCCGAATACACGTCGTTGCAGCAAAAACAGCCCGCCAGCGAGGAATGCCAGATTTACCCATTCCACACCTTGGCCGCCGAAGCGCCCGAATGCCGGGTTGGCGGCGAACAGCTCATCGATGGTCAGACTTTTATTGATGCGCAAACTGTCCAGCGCCGTGGCCTGGACCCAGGCGTCCGGCGCCTGAGCGGGGTTGAACACCTGCTGCACTGCGTCAATCAGTGCCAGGCCGTGAGCCGGCCAATGTGTCATCGGCTGTGGAAACATCACCATGATCAAGGCAAATCCGAGCATGGCCGGATTGAACGGGTTTTTGCCCACGCCGCCATACAGGTGCTTGCCGAACAACAGACCGAAGGCAATTGCTGACACTGTCAGCCACCACGGGCAATAAGGTGGCAATGCAACGGCCAGCAGTGTCGCGCTGACCAGCGCACTGCCGTCGCTCAATGTCGGCTGTAAGGGTTGGTGGCGCAGACGTGTGACGCCCGCTTCGACGATCAACGCGGTGCTGACCGACAGCATCAAATTGATCAACACGCCCCAGCCGTACAGCGCGAACAAGGTCAGCAGCCCCGGCAGCGTGGCGAGCAGCACCAGTTTCATCGCCTGTTGCAGGCGATCATCCGGTGCCTCAAGGGGTGACATGATCTTGCACCTGGCGCTCGGCGTCTTGCAGACGGGCGCGGGCCTTGTCGAGGGTTTCGGCGGGCGTGTCGGCGCTGCGTTCGAGTTTGTTGAAGTCGGCGCGGGCGTAGGCCAGTTCGGTTTTCAACTGGCGAAGCTGGCCGTCAATCGGGCGTTTTTCCACTCGCACAAGATCAGGCACAGGCTGATCACTCGAGTCTTCGGCGGCATGCAGGGCTTGTTCGGCTTCACGCAGTGCCTGTTCCAGTGCGGCAATCTGCTCGGGTGACGCTTCGGCAGTCTGTGCCTTTTTCAGTTCGGCACGACGCATGGCCAACTGGATTTTCGCCCGTTTCAGGTCGGCGTCCTTCGCCGGGGCTGGCGCGACCGGAGCCGCGGGTGCGCTGCTTTCGAGTTTTGCCAGCGCCTGCTCGGCCGCTGCAAATTGTTGCTGCAACACGATCAATTGCGATTGCTGCTCAAAGGTCGGCGGGTGGCCGAAGGCTTTCAGCGACTTGTGCAACTGTGCGCGACTCATCGCGACATCAATCTTGGCTTTCTTCAGCGCGGCATCAGCGGTGGCGGCTTTTTGTGCGCGTACACGCTCCAGCGCAGCCTGCACGGGGTCGAGCGTAGTGACTTCAGGTTGCGTGGCCTTTTTCGCCCTGGCTTCACGTTCAGCCTGTTTTTGCTGTTCTTCGCGTTGCAGGCGTGCGTTACGGCGCTCGAAACGCTGGCGGGCATGGTCGCGTTTGACGGCGCGAGCGCGTTGCTCTTCAAGACTGAACGCCAGCCCACCCACCACCGGCAATGTGCCGAGTGGCAGTGGATGCATTTCGATGCAATCCACCGGGCACGGCGCCACGCACAGGTCGCAACCGGTGCACTCGTCGATGATCACCGTGTGCATCAATTTTGCCGCACCGACGATGGCGTCGATCGGGCAGGCCTGAATGCACTTGGTGCAACCGATGCACTCGGCTTCGCGGATGTAGGCGACTTGCGGCGGTGCCGAACCGCGGCTGATGTCCAGTTCCAGCACCGGTACTTTCAACAGCTCGGCCAATGCCGCGACGGTTTCGTCACCGCCCGGCGGGCACTTGTTGATCGGCTCGCCGGCAGCGATGCCTTCTGCATAGGGTTTGCATCCGGGATGGCCGCACTTGCCGCATTGGGTCTGCGGCAGCAGGGCATCGATGCGTTGAATCAGACTCATGTTTTGATCAGTCCACTGAATCCGAGAAAAATCACTGCGATCAATCCGGCGCCGATCAGGTCGATCGGCAAGCCGCGAAAGGGCAGGGGAATGTCGTTACCGGCCGTGCGCTCGCGCAAATCGCTGAACAGGCTCAGGATCAGCCAGAAGCCCAGTCCCGCACCGAGGCTCAATGCCGTTGCATGCAACAGCCCTTGATCGTTTTGCGCATTGATCAGCGCCAGACCGAGTACGCCGGCATTGCCCAGCAGCAGCGGCCACAAACCGTCGAACGGCCAGTCGGGCAGCCCGCGAGCCAAGGCTTTCAGCAGCGGTGCGATCAGCAACACACTCAGCGGCAGAAACACGAACAGATGCAGGGCCTGCAGTTGCAATGGCACCAGCAGCCAGTGCCAGAGTACCTGACCGATCACTCCGACCAGCAGCATCAAACATAACGTCGCCAGCCCTAGCGCATGCACCTGACGGCGACTGCCCGCCAACAGCGGATCGACGCCCAGCGGCCAGTGCAACACGAAGTTGTTGAGCAGCGCAGCACTGAAAAGCGTAAGCACAAGTTCGGTCATGGTTCTGCCGGCGAAACGGGCGGGTGTCTCTTAAGGTTAGGCATTATCCGGCACACCGGAAGGGTGGGCCAGATATGAAAAATCCCACCGGCATGCAGGGCACGCCGGTGGGATCGATTTGCCGCCGCGTCTTACTTGATGCGTTGGCCTGGCTTCGCGCCGCTGTCCGGGCTCAGCAGGTAGATTTCTTCACCGCCGGGGCCTGCGGCCATCACCATGCCTTCGGAAATACCGAACTTCATTTTCCGTGGCTTGAGGTTGGCGATCATCATAGTCAGGCGACCGTCGAGTCTGGACGGATCCGGGTAAGCGCTCTTGATCCCCGAGAACACGTTGCGTTGCTCGTCACCGATGTCCAGCGTCAGGCGCAGCAGCTTGTCAGCGCCTTCCACATGTTCGGCCTTGACGATCAGTGCGACGCGCAGGTCGATGGCGGCAAAGGCGTCGAAGTCGATTTCCGGCGACAGCGGATCCTTGGCCAGTTCGCCGTTGCCCGCCGGTGCGGCTGCACCGGTATCGGTCTGGCTGGCGGTCAGGTCTTCTTTCGAGGCGTCGGTCATGGCTTGCACTTTTACCGGGTCGATGCGGGTCATCAACGGCTTGAATTCGTTCAACTGGTGGTTGGCCAGCAGGGTGGTGTGGTCGTTCCAGGTCAGCGGGGCAACGTTGAGGAATGCCTCGGCATCGGCAGCCAAAAGCGGCAGCACCGGTTTGAGGAAGATCACCAGTTGGCGGAACAGATTGATGCCGGTGGCGCAGATCGCCTGGACTTCATCCTGCTTGCCTTCCTGCTTGTTCAACGACCACGGCGCCTTGTCGGCGATCCACGCGTTGGCGCGGTCGGCGAGAGCCATGGTTTCACGCATGGCGCGGGCAAAGTCGCGGGCTTCATAGGCGTCGGCAATGCTTGGCGCGGCGGCGAGGAAAGCCTCGGTCAGTTCAGGCGCGGCATTGTTGTCGACCAGCAGGCCGGCGTTGCCCTTCTGAATGAAACCGGCGCAACGGCTGGCGATGTTGACGACTTTGCCGACCAGGTCGGAGTTGACCTTCTGCACGAAGTCTTCGAGGTTCAGGTCGAGGTCGTCGACGCCACGGCCCAGCTTGGCCGCGTAGTAGTAGCGCAGGTATTCCGGCGACAGGTGATCGAGGTACGTACGGGCCTTGATGAAGGTGCCGCGGGACTTCGACATCTTCTGACCGTTGACGGTCAAGTAGCCGTGCACGTTGATCCCGGTTGGCTTGCGGTAGCCCGCGCCTTCGAGCATCGCTGGCCAGAACAGCGCGTGGAAGTTGACGATGTCCTTGCCGATGAAGTGGTACAGCTCGGCGGTGGAGTCCTTGGCCCAGAACGCATCGAAGTCCAGCTCCGGCGTACGGTCGCAAAGGTTCTTGAAGCTGGCCATGTAGCCGATCGGCGCGTCCAGCCACACATAGAAGTACTTGCCCGGCTCATCCGGGATCTCGAAACCGAAGTACGGCGCGTCGCGGGAGATGTCCCACTGTTGCAGGCCGGCATCCAGCCATTCGGCGATCTTGTTGGCGACGGCGTCCTGCAGGGTGCCGCTGCGGGTCCAGGTCTGCAGCATTTGCTGGAAATCCGGCAGCTTGAAGAAGAAGTGCTGGGAATCCTTGAGCACCGGGGTGGCGCCAGAGATCGCCGACTTCGGATCCTTCAGGTCGGTCGGCGCGTAGGTTGCGCCGCATTTTTCGCAGTTATCGCCGTACTGGTCTTCGGTACCGCATTTCGGGCAAGTGCCCTTGATGAAGCGGTCGGCCAGGAACATTTTCTTTTCCGGGTCGAAATACTGAGTGATCGAGCGCTGGGCGATGTGCCCGGCGTCACGCAGTTTCAGGTAGATCTGGCTCGACAGCTCACGGTTTTCTTCGGCGTGAGTGGAGTGGAAGTTGTCGAAATCGACCAGGAACTCGGCAAAGTCGGCGCTGTGTTCAGCCTGCACGTTGGCGATCAATTGTTCCGGGGTGATGCCTTCCTTTTCTGCACGCAGCATGATCGCCGAACCGTGGGCGTCGTCGGCGCAGACATAGATGCATTGATTGCCGCGATGCTTCTGGAAGCGCACCCACATATCGGTCTGGATATATTCCAGCATATGGCCAAGGTGAATCGAACCGTTGGCGTAGGGCAGGGCGCTGGTGACGAGGATCTTGCGTGGTTCGGACATGTGGGGCTTCGCTACTTGATGAAACGGAGGTCGGCCACTATAAAGCGCTGGCGCATATTTTTCACCCTGTGCACCTGTTTCCGGATGCCGCGACCGCAATAACCGGATGGACCGGCTGCAATATTATTGTGGCGAGGGAGCTTGCTCCCGCTGGGTGGCGAAGCCGCCCCACCCCCGGCCATGCCAACTAGACCGGTGTGGCCTGATTGCGGCTGCTGCGCACCCGAGCGGGAGCAAGCTCCCTCGCCACAGAATGTGTTTGGCTATAAATCCGCTCACCACAATTCAATCTGCGGGGTACGATACCCGCCATCTTTTCCCAGTCTTGTTATCGGAGTTGCCCATGAGTGCCGTCACTCGCGCAGCGGTGGAAGCCGTCCTCAGCCAATACACTGACCCTTACCTGAATCAGGACCCGGTCAGCGCCGGTTGCGTGAAGAACATCGAGATCATCGGTGATCGCGTCAACGTCCAGCTGGAAATCGGCTATGCCGCCGGTCTGTTCAAGAGCGGCTGGGCACAATTGCTGCAATTGGCCATCGAAAACCTCGATGGCGTAGTGATCGCCAAAGTCGAGGTCAACAGCGTGATTGCCGCGCACAAGGCTCAGGCGCAGATTCCCGGGCTGGCCAACGTCAAGAACGTGATCGCGGTCGCCTCGGGCAAGGGCGGTGTGGGCAAATCGACCACGGCGGCCAACCTCGCACTGGCACTGGCCCGCGAAGGCGCCAAGGTCGGCATTCTCGACGCCGATATCTACGGCCCGAGCCAGGGCATCATGTTCGGCATCCCCGAGCGTACCCGTCCTGAAGTCAGGGATCAGAAGTGGTTCGTGCCACTCAAGGCCCACGGCGTGGAAGTCATGTCGATGGCTTTCCTGACCGACGACAACACGCCGATGGTCTGGCGCGGTCCGATGGTTTCCGGCGCGCTGCTGCAACTGGTCACGCAAACCGCGTGGGGCGATCTGGATTATCTGGTCATCGACATGCCGCCAGGCACCGGCGACATCCAGCTGACCCTGGCGCAGAAAGTCCCGGTGGCGGGCGCTGTGATCGTCACCACCCCGCAGGATCTGGCACTGCTCGACGCGCGCAAAGGCGTGGAAATGTTCCGCAAGGTCAACATCCCAGTGCTGGGCGTGGTGGAAAACATGGCGGTGCACATCTGCTCGAACTGCGGACATGCCGAGCATCTGTTCGGTGAGGGCGGTGGCGAGAAGCTGGCGACCCAATATGGCGTCGAACTGCTGGCTTCACTGCCTTTGTCGATGCTGATCCGCGAACAGGCCGATGGCGGCAAACCGACGGTGATCGCCGAGCCGGACAGTCAGATTTCCATGGTCTATCAGGATCTGGCCCGCAAAGTGGGAGCGCGGATCGTGTTGCAGGAAGCGGCAACGCCGGCGATGCCGAACATCACCATCAGCGACGATTGATGCACCAGCAACACTGAAAAACGTGTGGGAGCGAGCCTGCTCGCGAAGAGGGAGTGTCAGTCAACCAAGATGTTGTCTGAAACACCGCTTTCGCGAGCAGGCTCGCTCCCACATTGGTTTTTGTGTAGTCAGTTAGATGCGCAACCCGCCATCCATCTCCAGAATCCGCCCGGTGTAGTAATCGTTCTCGAAGATGTACGCCGCCGAATGAGCGATCTCTTCCGGCTTGCCCATGCGCTTGAGCGGAATCCCCGAAGTCATTTTCTCCAGCGCTTCCGGCTTCATGCCCAGGGTCATCTCGGTCTCGATGAAGCCCGGCGCAATGCCTGCCACGCGGATGCCATAACGCGCCAGCTCTTTGGCCCAGGTCACGGTCGCCGCCGCAACACCCGCCTTGGCGGCGGAGTAGTTGGTCTGGCCGACGTTGCCCGCGCGGGAGATCGACGAAATGTTGATGATCGCGCCGCTGTTCTTCAGCTCGACCATTTTTGCCGCCACTTCACGGGTGCACAGGAACACGCCGGTCAGGTTGACGTCGATCACCGCCTGCCATTGGGCCAGGCTCATCTTGGTCATTTCGCCGTCCTTGACCTTGAGCAGCAAGCCATCGCGCAGGATCCCGGCGTTGTTGATCAAACCGTGGATTGCGCCGAAATCTGCCGCCACCTGGGCGACCATGTGTTCGACCTGTTCTTCATTGGCGACGTTGCACAGATAGCTGCGCGCCTCTACGCCCTTGGCTTTGCAAGCGGCCACTGCGTCGTCGAGTTTTTCCTGGTTCAGATCGACCAGTGCCAGCTTCGCGCCTTTGCCGGCGAAATACTCGGCCATCGAACGGCCCAAACCCTGGCAACCGCCGGTGATAATGATTACTTTGTCGTTGAGTTGCATTCGCATGCCCCGATAGCAGGTCAGAGTGGTTTTCCTTGGAGAGCCTCTCGATCTGCGCCCGACGTGGCCTGGCTGCACATGAGAATTGCCCCGAAGGTGATCGGAACTTATCCCGTTCACCTGTCCGTTTTTTCGACGGATTCTATTTAAGGAGTCATAAATTGAGCGTTGAAGTGGCCAAGAATGCCCGAGAATTGCTTCTCAAGGAATACCGCGGAGTGCTGTCGACCCACTCCAAATCGATGCCCGGTTTTCCCTTTGGCTCCGTCGTGCCTTATTGTCTGGACGAGCAGGGCCAGCCGCTGATCCTGATCAGCCGCATCGCCCAGCACACCCATAACCTGCAAAAAGACCCGAAGTGCTCGATGCTGGTGGGTGAGCGCGAGGCCGATGACGTGCAAGCCGTTGGTCGGCTGACCTATCTGGCTGAAGCCGAAAAGCTCGACGACGCCGCTGCCATTGAAGCCGCCGCCGAGCGCTACTATCGCTATTTCCCTGACTCACAGAACTACCACAAGGCCCATGATTTCGATTTCTGGGTGTTGAAACCGGTGCGCCATCGCTACATCGGCGGTTTCGGCGCGATTCACTGGATCGATCAGCTGACCCTGGCCAACCCGTTCGCCGGCAAAGCTGAAATCAGCATGGTCGAGCACATGAACAGCGACCACGCCAAAGCCATCGCGCATTACGTCGATCTGGCCGGCCTGCCGAAAACCGTGCCGGCGCAAATGGCCGGGATCGACACCGAGGGCATGCACCTGCGCATCGGTCAGGCGCTCTACTGGTTGCCGTTTCAAGCGCCTTGTCATACGCCGATACAAGTGCGCGAAGCCTTGGTTTCTCTGGCTCACGCCGAGGTCTGGCCAAAAAAGGCAGTGGCCGACGCTTGAATTCACGAAAGGGCGACGTCATCTAAGGCTTACTGCAAGGCATTTCTTGCGTTGAGGAAATTTTGATGCGCCCTTTTTTGTTGCTCTTTCTGCTGTTTCCGGTGCTGGAGCTCTTCGTATTCGTCAAAGTGGCAGGGGCTATCGGGTTTTTCCCGGCC
Source organism: Pseudomonas sp. NPDC087598 (assembly GCF_044743525.1). Classification (NCBI taxonomy): domain Bacteria; kingdom Pseudomonadati; phylum Pseudomonadota; class Gammaproteobacteria; order Pseudomonadales; family Pseudomonadaceae; genus Pseudomonas; species Pseudomonas sp. NPDC087598. The sequence continues at coordinate 17,961 of NZ_JBIUWQ010000060.1, forward strand.
CTGCTGCTGATCATTCTCGGCTCGATGTTCGGTGTGTTCGTGCTGCGCGTCGCCGGTCTGGCAACGGCACTGCGTGCCCGTGAAAGCCTGAACCGCGGCGAACTGCCTGCGCAAACCATGCTTGAAGGCCTGATGCTGGCACTGGCGGGTGGCTTGTTGATCCTGCCGGGCTTCATCAGCGACGTGGTCGGTCTGGTGATGTTGCTGCCGTTCACGCGTCGTCTGCTGGCGAACAAAATGCGCCAGCGCGCCGAAGATCAGGCGATGCGCCAGCGTGCGTTCGCCGACGACCTGCAACCCCGTGGCGGTCCTGCACCGCGCCAGCCTTTGGGCCGCGAGGGGGATGTGATCGAAGGCGAATTCGAACACCGCGATACCAAGTAACCTGTTCAGCGACACGGCACCTTCGGGTGCCGTGCTCGTTTATGGGCTGTTTTTGTGCTGAACATTCGCGAAAATTTTTTAGCCTCGCCCTTGTAATAAGCTTATGCGCCCCTATGTAACGGTCACCGAAAGGTTTCCGACATTCAAGTCGGACAGACTTCCGCGGCTCGCTCGACGAACCGCAACCGGCGCAGGCCGGATTTGTTAAACCCGCCGGGACTACACCGGCCGATGAAAACCACAATTAGGAGAGATCGACAATGAAGCTTCGTCCTCTGCATGACCGCGTCGTTATCCGTCGCAGCGAAGAAGAAAAGAAAACCGCTGGCGGTATCGTCCTGCCAGGTTCGGCTGCTGAAAAAGCCAACCACGGTGTGATTGTCGCTGCAGGCCCAGGCAAGACCCTGGAAAACGGTGAAGTGCGTGCGCTGGCCGTTAAAGTCGGCGACAAGGTTGTGTTCGGTCCTTACTCCGGCAGCAACACTGTGAAAGTCGACGGCGAAGACCTGCTGGTAATGGCTGAGAACGAGATTCTCGCCGTACTGGAAGGCTGATTCCCCCGCTCATTTTCCCGCTACTACAAAGTATTTAAGGAATATCGATCTTGGCTGCTAAAGAAGTTAAATTCGGCGATTCCGCCCGCAATAAATTGCTCACCGGTGTCAACGTCCTGGCTGACGCATTAAAAGCGACCCTGGGCCCGAAAGGCCGTAACGTGATCATCGAGAAGAGCTTCGGCGCTCCGACCATCACCAAGGACGGCGTTTCCGTCGCCAAAGCCGGCCGTCCATTGCTGATCGTATCGGAAGACGTTGAAGGCGAAGCCCTGGCGACTCTGGTAGTGAACAACATGCGTGGCATCGTCAAAGTCGCAGCCGTCAAGGCTCCAGGCTTCGGCGACCGTCGCAAGGCCATGCTGCAGGACATCGCTGTTCTGACCGGCGGTACCGTTATCTCCGAAGAGATCGGCCTGAGCCTGGAAAGCGCCACCCTGGAAAACCTGGGCAGCGCCAAGCGTGTGACCATCTCCAAGGAAAACACCATCATCGTTGACGGTGCTGGCGTAGAAGCCGACATCCAGGCGCGTATCGCTCAGATCCGTGCTCAGGTTGGCGAAACTTCGTCCGACTACGACCGTGAAAAACTGCAAGAGCGTCTGGCCAAGCTGTCCGGCGGCGTTGCAGTGATCAAGGTTGGCGCTGGTTCCGAAGTAGAAATGAAAGAGAAGAAAGCCCGCGTTGAAGACGCCCTGCACGCCACCCGTGCAGCCGTTGAAGAAGGCGTGGTACCTGGCGGCGGCGTAGCGCTGATCCGTGCTCTGGAAGCTATCCTGGATCTGAAAGGCGACAACGCCGATCAGGACGTGGGTATCGCTGTTCTGCGTCGTGCTGTTGAAGCTCCGATGCGTCAGATCGCTGCCAACTCCGGCGACGAGCCAAGCGTTGTGGTCAACGAAGTCAAGAACGGCAAAGGTAACTTCGGTTACAACGCTGCGACTGGCGAGTACGGCGACATGATCGAAATGGGCATCCTGGACCCAACCAAGGTTACCCGTTCCGCGCTGCAAGCTGCATCGTCGATCGGCGGTCTGATCCTGACCACCGAAGCTGCAATTGCCGACGCACCGAAGAAAGACGGTGGCGCTGGTGGTGGCATGCCAGACATGGGCGGCATGGGTGGCATGGGCGGCATGATGTAAGCCAGCCTTACCCCCGTAACGCAAAACCCCGCTGGCTCTCGCCAGCGGGGTTTTTTATTACCTTTGATTCAGTGTTGGCTCAGAAGCGAGGCGCGGCCATCGCTGGCAAGCCAGACTCCCACAGGGATTGCCAGTGATCACAGATGTAATGGGCAGCAGTGAAACCTGTGGGAGCTGGCTTGCCAGCGATTGCGTCGGATCAGGCGCTGACAGGTTGTGCCTTTACCACGGGATCAGCCTTCAGCGCCGGGCGATACAGCACCCAGTAATACGACCCCAGACAAATCAGCCAACAGAAAATCGCCGTCCAGACGTTGTGCGAAAAGAAGTGCGCGCCCTGCATCATCCGGCTGATCGAAAACACCGAGCCCAACGCAAAGGCAAAAATGAACGCTTGCCGAGCCAGACGCGGACGCCGATCACGCAGCACAAAGAACAGCGCAAACAGGGTGAAGCCGGTTGCGGCATGACCGCCGGGCCAGCAACGACCGGGTTTGTCGGTAGGCGGACGATGGTCGAGCAGTTTGCTGTAGGTCTCATGGCCACCGAATTGCTCAAGGCTCCATGGGCATTGCACGGCCGTCACGGCTTTGACCGGCGTGACGAACGACGTCGCCAGCCCCAGAGACAACACCAGGCAACCGAGTTCGCGCTTGAACGGTTTCAGTCGTTGAATGAAGAACGAACCAATAAATCCCAGAATCGCGAACACCGAGAAGCCGATGACCACTTGCTTGGCGCGGTCGTGAAGAATGTTCTCGAGGAAAAAACTGTGGCGACCGATGAAGTCACCGGCCACCGGGTCGTAAAACATTCGCGCCAGAACCATGTCCAGATCGGTCATTTCCAGCAGGATCAGAGTGATTGCCGCGACGGCGGGAATGCCCAGGCATAACCACAGGTTCAGCGGGCGAGGGGTGGCACGTACAGCACTTGATGACATGACGGATCCTGAACAAAAGAACACGCCCCGGGGCATCAGCCCGGGGCGCTTCGATTAACGTTCGCTGACTTGCGGAGCACCCTCCTTGGGTGCTTTCCAGCCAAGCAGCTGTTGCTTGAAGCCATAACTGGCCGTTTGGTAATACGTGATGGCGCGGCTGATCAGCGGGTCATCGCTGCTCGCCCGGGATTCGCGGCTCTCGCTCAAGGCATCGTCGTGGCGACGCAAACCCTGACGCGGACTGAGGATCGCCAGATCCTTGCCGTCGAACAGCCCCAGATGCTGGTAGTTACCCACAACCACACGCGGCGGCAGCGGATTGTCCAGCAGCAGGTTGCGACCGAAGAACGTCGACTGATAATCCATGTTGAGCAAGCCGAGCAGGGTCGGCGCGAGGTCAATCTGGCTGGCCAGTTGACTGTTCTCACGTGGTTCGATCAGCTTCGGTGCATAGATGAACAGCGGGATCTGATAGTTGGCGATCGGCAGGTCTTCCTTGCCGGCGCTGCCCGCCGTGTGGTCGGCGACGAAAATGAAGATCGTATTGTCGAACCACGGTTTGCGTCGCGCCTGTTCGAGGAACTGGCCGATGGCGTAGTCGGTGTACTTGACCGCGCCATCACGGCCGTTGCCGGATTTGATGTCGATGCGATTGTCCGGGTAGGTGTAAGGACGATGGTTGGACGTGGTCATCAATTGCAGCAGGAATGGTTGCTGCTTGGCGTAATCGGCATCGGCCAGTTTCAAGGTCTGTTTGTACAGGTCTTCGTCGGCCATGCCCCAGGCATTTTTGAAGTGAATCTCGGCTTCATCGACGCTGCTCTGATCGACAACGCGATAGCCGTTGCCGCTGAAAAACGCGTTCATGTTGTCGAAATAGCCGCGCCCGCCATAGACGAAGACGCTGTCGTAACCGACCGCGCTCAACTGCTGGCCAAGGCTGGCGAAACCGCTTTCACGCCCGATACGCTTGACGATCGAGCGTCCCGGCGTCGGTGGAATGGCCAGGGTGATGGCTTCCAGGTCACGGTCGGTGCGGGTGCCGGTGGCGTAGAAGTTGTTGAAGTACAGGCTCTGCTTGCGCAAGGCATCCAGATTAGGCGTCAGGTTGCGTTCGTCGCCATTGCTGCCCAGGTATTTGGCGCTGAGGCTTTCGATGGTCACCAGGACGATGTTCGGTGTACGCGCGGTGCCGGGGTTGTCGATCATCCGGCGAATATCCTGCGGATCCTGCCCGATGAATCGGGCGTTGGGCTCACTCAGTTCAGCACGAATCTGTCGGGCGACCACATCCGCTGCGTGGCTGCTGTAGAACTGGGCGTAATCCAGTTCGTTGTTTCGGAACGCGGCGAAAAACTGGTAAGGGCCATTGCTCGCCAGCTCATTTTGATAGGCATTGCCACCCTGAGCGCGAGGCGCGTCCTGGCTGAGCAGTTGCAGGCTGAGGCCGGCGACGATCAGCAGACCGAGAGCATTCAACAAACGCCCACGCAATGGCGGCAACGGAGCATCCAGCGCGGCATTGAATGGCTTGCGCAAGGCAACACTGATGGCCACGGCGAGCACACCGAGAATGCTCAGCAACGTGCCGATCGGGTAGGACTCCAGCACGTTGTTCAGCACTTCGTCGGAATACACCAGATAGTCGACGGCGATGAAATTGAAACGCACGCCGAATTCGTCCCAGAACAGCCATTCGGCGGTCGCGGTGAAAAGCATGGCGAACAGGCTGACGGTCAGCAGACCTTGCAGAAACCAGCGATGACCACGACGGCGCCACAGGGCCGGTGGGCACAGCAGCAGGTACAGACCCAACGGCAGCGCCGCATAGGCAAGGAAACCCAAGTCATACAGCAGGCCGATGCCGAACACGGAAAAAGCTCCGCCACCGGCCTCATTCAAATGAGTCAGCAACAGAGCCGTTCGGGTCAGGGCAAATATCACCAGCCAGGCACCGGTGATCAGCAACAGAAGGCGCATGGGCGCCGTCTTGAAAAAGTCCATTGTCTACATTCCTTATATCTAATGGCGCGAGAGTCTCGCGTTGTCACTGTAGTCAGGTTGTGAACCGATAGTGAAAAACTTGTTAAGGCGTGAATTTGGTTGAGAGAGTTGATTTACGAGGCTTTCAGCCCTAGCTCTGAGCTGAATCTGGTCGTAAGCTGCGCGGGCCATGACGGCCGTTACTGTGTACGGAGGAGGTGCCCATGCGAATTTTATTGGTCGAAGACAACCGCGATATCCTGGCCAATCTGGCCGATTACCTGGGGCTGAAGGGTTACACCGTCGATTGCGCCCAGGACGGTCTGTCAGGCCTGCATCTGGCGGCCACCGAGCATTACGACCTGATCGTGCTCGACATCATGTTGCCCGGCATCGACGGCTACACCCTGTGTAAACGCTTGCGCGAAGATGCCCGCCGCGACACCCCGGTGATCATGCTCACCGCTCGCGATCAACTTGACGACCGTTTGCAGGGTTTCAAGTCCGGAGCCGACGATTATCTGGTCAAACCGTTCGCCTTGTCCGAACTGGCTGCGCGAGTCGAAGCCGTCATGCGCCGTACCCAGGGCGGCGGCCGTCGGGCGTTGCAGGTCGGTGACCTGAACTACGACCTCGACACTCTCGAAGTGACCCGCGAGGGCAAGTTTCTCAAACTCAACCCGGTCGGCCTGAAGTTGCTGGCGGTGTTGATGCAGAAGAGCCCGCACGTACTGCGCCGGGAAATTCTCGAAGAGGCGCTGTGGGGCGATGACTGCCCGGACAGCGACAGCCTGCGCAGCCACGTTCACCAGTTGCGTCAGGTGATCGACAAACCGTTTGCCAAACCCTTGCTGCACACCGTGCACGGCGTCGGTTATCGCTTGGCCGAGGGGCGTGATGGAGTTTAAGCAAAGCCTTTCCCAGCGGATCATCATTGCCTTTGCGTTGATGAGCGCGCTGGTGGCCGGGGCGTTCGCGATGGGCATTGTCGCAACGGTGCACCTGGTCGAGGAAAAACTGATTTCGGCAGGGCTGGGTGGTGATTTGCAGCGCCTGTTGTTGATGGACAATGTCTCCGACTGGAGCCATCGTCCGGAGCCCGATCAGCTGTTTTACTTCAGCGGCGGCCCCGGTGATTTCGAACTGCCGAAAGATTTGCGCCACCTCGACTCCGGTTTCCACGAAGTCTTCCGTGAGCAGTTGTCGTATCACGCGATGGTCGAAATCGTCGATGGTCGGCGCTATGTGTTGCTGCAGGATCAAAGCGATTTCGAAGAGCGCGAGCGTGTGCTGTTTGCCGTGGTGCTGGTGGGTTTCGTGCTCAGTCTGGCCTTGGCGGTATTCCTCGGCTGGGTGCTCGCGCGCAAAGTGATGGCGCCGGTGGTGCGGTTGGCGCGGCAGGTACGTCATCGCGATCAGTTGCTCGGGCTGGCGCCACCGCTGGCACCGGATTACGCGGCTGACGAAGTTGGCGAACTAGCGGTGGCGTTTGACGCCACGTTAGGACGGTTACGCCAAGCCCTGACCCGTGAGCGTTTGTTTACCAGTGATGTCAGCCACGAATTACGCACACCGCTGATGGTCTTGGCGAGCTCTTGCGAGTTGCTGCTCGAGAACGCCGCGATCGACCAACGCGGTCGCTCGCAGGTCGAGCGCATTGCTCGCGCCAGTGAGGAAATGCGTGAGCTGGTGCAAACCTTCCTGATGCTTGCGCGTGCCCAGCGCGAAGACGCCGGTTCGGCGCCGCAACAGAATCTTGCGCAAGTGGCGGACAGCCTGCTGTGCGTATGGCGCGAACCGATCGAAAGCAAAGGCCTGACCTTGCAGTTCGAGCCCGGCAATCCTCCCGCTGACTGTTACAACGCAACGTTGCTGACGGCGGTGATGGGCAACCTGCTGCGTAATGCCTGCCATTACACCGAGCAGGGTTTCATTCGTCTGACGCTGACTGCCAACGGCTTTGTGGTCGAGGATTCCGGTGTGGGGATTCCCGAGGAGAAACGCGAGGCGATGTTCGAGCCTTTCGTGCGTGGCAGTGAAAAGCGCGGAGAAGGTCTGGGTCTCGGCTTGTCGCTGGTGCAGCGCATCTGCGAGAACCAGGGCTGGACGGTTACCTTGAGCACAATGAAGCCCAATGGCTGCCGCTTCGAAGTGGATCTTGGCATTATCGAGCGCAAATAGTGGCTCCATGCTACTCCCGCCAACCTGTCTAAATCCTGTATAACGCTGTAATACTTTGCCGGTTTACCTGACGTTTTTTTCACAACTGGATGACCTGACGCTGACACGCCGCTCCTTAAGGTGGGGCCATCAGTAATTCAGGAGTCCTGGTGATGGCCGGCCCGATCAAGCTCGATTTTTCCGAAAAGTACGACGATCAACACGCGCAGAAATATTTGCGTAAACACAAAGAAAGTCTTGGTCGTCGCCTGTCCCACTGGCGTGACGAACAGTTGGCCCGCAAGGCTCTGACACTCGCCGGTGAACCCGGTCTGGTGCTGGACTTGCCCTGCGGTGCCGGACGCTTCTGGCCATTGCTGGCGGAAAAGCACAACCGGGTGATCATCGGTGCGGATAACTCCGAATCGATGATCAAGACGGCACTGCAAGCTCAACCGGCCGATGTGGTCAAACGGGTACAACCCTTGCACACATCTGCGTTCGACATTGCTTTGCCGGATAACGCCGTCGACAGCATTTTTTGCATGCGGCTGCTGCATCACATCGGTGAAGCCGAGCACCGCCGGGCGATTTTGCGCGAATTCGAGCGCGTCACCCGGGACAGCGTGATCGTTTCATTGTGGGTCGACGGCAATTTCAAGGCCTGGAAACGCAAGCGTGCTGAGCAGGATCGTCCCAACCGCGACTACCAGAATCGCTTTGTGTTACCGGTTGCTACGGTCGAAAAAGAATTTGAACAGGCGGGTTTCCGCATTCAGGAACAACTGGACTTTATTCCGCTCTATGCGATGTGGCGGGTTTACGTATTACGCAAGAGGTAACAGGATGGCAGTGCAATTTGCAGCAGAAACGGATGTCGCTCCACAGGACCGTTTTGACTATTACTGGAGTCAGCGCGGTGAGTGGGTGGAAGAACCCAATGTGCGCCGTGGTGGTGAAAGTGGTGTGCAACGGATCGTCGGCCGGGATGGCCAACTGCTGTATGCGAAACGCCAGACTGGACATATTTACCGTAGCTGGCTGCACCCGTTCGGCCGTCCGACCGTGCTGCGCGAACTTGATGCCCTGACCGGCGTCAGCAAACTCGGCGTGCGTGTTCCGCAAATCGTTTTCTGCGGCGCCCAGCCTGATCCGCAGCACAAGTGGCGCGCGCTGTTGGTAACCAAGTCCCTGGACGGTTTCCAGGAACTGGAGCATTGGCTGGCGGCTGCCGGTGGTCGCGATCAGTGCGGTGATGTGATCTATGAGCGCGTGCTCAAGGATCTCGCCGAAAACCTGGCGCGTATGCACAAGGGCCGCTGGCAACACAGCTGCATCTACATCAAACACGTTTTCGTACGGGTGACGGGCGAAGGTGAATCGGCGAAAGTCGAAGTGGCATTGATCGATCTGGAGAAATGCCGCCAGCGTCTGACCGCTTATCGCGCCGCCTCCCATGACATGAAACAATTGCGCCGCCATTCGTCGTTCCGCGACGCGGACTGGAAGAAACTCGTCTATTTTTATGAGACGGCGTTTGGCAGCGCTATCAAAGGTTTATAGCGATGAAACTCGAAATTGCACGAGGTTTGTTCCTGGTAGGGGCCTTGGCAGTTGCTTCACTGGCGGTGGCTGCCTGGGAGCAGCCCCGCATGCAGGTTGTTGGCGCGTCCGTTGACGATGCTCACTGCGCGGTACCACGGGTGGCGAAAGCCTCCGTGGCGACCAAACCCGACCATGATTTGTTGTTGTTCATGTTCGGACTTTCCCAAGGCATGAGGCCGCAGAGTTGAACCGATTGAAGCCCACATAAAAGGCCTCGCAGATGCGAGGCCTTTTTTTATGCCCGAGACGACACAGATCCCGTGTAGGGGGTTACGCGCTTGGTTTGGGATCCGGTTTTGCCAGCAGGGTGTAGATGCAGGGCAGCACAAACAGCGTGAACAACGTACCGATCGACATCCCCGTGGCGATCACCGTGCCGATATCAAACCGGCTCACCGCCCCCGCACCGGTTGCCAGAATCAGCGGCACCATGCCGAATACCATCGCCGCGGTGGTCATCAGCACCGGGCGCAAACGAATGGCGGCCGCTTCTTCCACGGCCTCACGGGCGCTGAGGCCTTTGTCCTTGCGTAGCTGGTTGGCGAATTCGACGATCAGAATCCCGTGCTTGCTGATCAAGCCGATCAGCGTCACCAGCCCGACCTGGGTGTAGATGTTCATGCTCGACCAGCCGAGGAACAGCGGAATCAGCGCGCCGCAGATCGACAGGGGCACCGTCACCAGAATCACCAGCGGATCGCGGAAACTTTCGAACTGCGCCGCCAGCACCAGGAAAATGATTGCCAGCGCCAAGGCGAAGGTCACCCACAAGGCGCTGCCTTCCTGCACAAACTGGCGCGACGCACCGCCGTAGTCGAAAGCAAAACCGGCGGGCGCTTCTTCCCGGGCAATCTGCAACACGGTATCGATCGCTTCACCCATGCTCACCAATGGGAAACCGGAGATCTTCGCCGCATTGAGTTGCTGGAACTGGTTGAGCTGCCTCGGTCGTGCGCGGTCGCTGACCTTGATCAGCGTCGACAGTGGCAGCAACTCACCCTGGGTATTCTTGACGTAGTAGTTGTTCAGCCAGCCTGGATTGTCGCGATACGGCCGTTCAACCTGAGCGATGACCTTGTAACTGCGCCCTTCGATGGTGAAACGGTTGATTTCCGCCTCGCCCAGCAGCGTGGCGAGGGTGCCGCCGAGGTCCTGCATCGACACGCCCATCTGCGCGGCTTTGGCGCGGTCGATGTCGACCACCACCTCCGGTTTGTCGAAGGCCAGATCGAGGTCGACGAAGGCGAACTTGCCCGACTCCATGGCGCGTTTCTTGATCCGGTCGGCGACTTGCAGCAGCAATTCGTAATCGTTGGCGGTGTTGACCACGAATTCGAACGGCAAACCCTCACCAGTGCCCGGCAGGGAGGGCAGGTTGAAACCAAAAATCTGCAAGCCCGGGATGGCGCCCAGTTTGCCTTGCACCTCGGGAAGGATTTGCATCTGCGTGCGGCTGCGCTCGTTCCACGGTTTCAGCAGGAAACCGCCAATCCCCGCCTGCACACCGTTGTAGCCGTTGATCTGGAACGAGGAGTAGTACTCCGGAAACTCCTTGAAGATCTTGATGAACTCGTCGGTGTAGGTACTCAGGTAATCGAGGTTGGTCGGTTGCGGGGCGGTGGCCATCATGAAAATGATGCCCTGGTCTTCGTCCGGCGCCAGTTCCGATTTGGTGAACTTGAGGAACACCGGGATCAGGCACAACACGATCACGGCGAATACCAGCACCACCGGCCGGGTGTTCAGCGTGCCGTGCAGCATGCTTTGGTAGCGGCGTTTGAGGCTGTCGAAGATACGGTCGAGGCGATGCGCCAGGCCGCTGGGATTCTCTTCGTGACGCAGCAAAAAGGCGCACATCATCGGCGACAGCGTCAGCGCAACGACCCCGGAAATCACCACGGCGCCGGCCAGGGTCAATGCGAATTCCTTGAACAGTGCACCGGTCAGCCCGGTGAGGAAACCGATCGGTGCGTAAACAGCCGCCAGGGTGATGGTCATCGACACCACCGGCATGGCGATTTCCCGAGCACCCTCAAGCGCCGCGTCGAAGGGCGTCTTGCCTTCCTCGATATGGCGGTGAATGTTCTCCACCACGACAATCGCATCGTCCACCACCAGGCCGATTGCCAATACCATCGCCAGCAAGGTCAGCAGGTTGATCGAGTAGCCCATCATCTGCATGAAGAACATCACGCCGATCATCGACAGCGGAATGGTCACCACCGGGATCACCACCGAGCGCAGCGCGCCGAGGAACAGGAACACCACGACGATCACGATCAACACGGCTTCGAACAGGGTTTTCACCACTTCGTCGATGGATGCCTGAATGAACAGCGTGGCGTCGTAGGCGATCTCGCTCTTGAGGTTGGGCGGCAGTTGCGCCTCCAGCTCCGGCATCAGTTTGCGCACTTCTCTGATCACATCCAGCGGGTTGGCCCCCGGCGTGGCCTTGATGCCGATGTACACCGATGGCGTGCCGCCGAACGAGCTGATCGAGTCGTAGTTTTCCGCGCCCATTTCCACCCGTGCGACATCGCTGAGCAACACGCGGCTGTCGCCACTGACCTTGAGCGGAATCGCCGCGAAAGCCTCGGCGGATTTCAGTTCGGTGTTGGCGTTGATGCTGGTGACGACGTACTCGCCTTTCACTTCGCCGGCGGCGGAGAGGAAGTTGTACTGGCGCACCGCGTTGGTCACGTCGGTGGCGCTGAGACCGAAACCGGCGAGTTTCACCGGGTCGAGCCACAGGCGCATGGCGAATACCTGGTTACCGAGAATCTCCGCCTCGGCCATGCCCGGCAGGGTCGCCAGTTTTGGCTGGATCACCCGTGACAGGTAGTCGGTGATCTGCGGATTGCTCAAGTCCTTGCTGAAGAAACTGATGTACATCAGTGCCGAAGCGTCGGCGGATTCCTTGCTCAGTACCGGGTCTTCGGCGTCTTGCGGCAGTTTGTTCTTCACCTCGTTGGCCTTGGCCAGCAGTTCGGTGAACAAGCGATCAGTGTTGGAGCCGATGCGTGCGTAGATCGAAATCGTCGAGAAGTTCTGCCGACTGACCGAGGTCATGTAGTCGATACCCTCGGCGCTGGCCAGACTCTGTTGCATCGGCTGGGTGATGTAGCCCTGAATGGTCTCGGCGTTGGCCCCGGGGTACGCCGTGGTCACGGTGATCAGGGCGTTTTCCATTTGCGGGTACTGGCGCAGCGGCAACTTGCTCCAGGCCTGAAAGCCCAACAGCACAATCAACAGGCTGACCACGGTGGCGAGCACCGGGCGGCGGATGAACGGATCAGTAAAAGCCATGGGGAGTCCTTGATCAGGCGGCGCGGGGCGGACTGTTCTGCTCGCCGAGGGTCTTGTCGTCGCTGATGGCAATGTGGGCGCCGTTGTCCAGTTTGATCTGGCCGGCCGTCACCACTGTTTCGCCGCTCTGCACGCCCTTGTTGATCATCACCAGGCCATCGCGGCGCTCACCTGTTTCGATGAAGCGCCGCTCGGCGATCAGCACCGGTTGGCCCTTGTCGTCTTTTTCGACGCTGCCGTCCTCGGCTTTCTTCTGCCCGACCACGTACAGCGAATTGCCGTAGAGGGTGTAGGTGATCGCGCTTTCCGGCACCACCACATGCAGTTGCGGATCCGGCAGCAGCACGTCGAGGCTGGCGAACATGCCCGGCAGCAGTTTGCCGTCAGGGTTGGCGAGGGTGGCGCGCACCAGAATGTTGCGTGTGGTGCTTTCGACGATGGGATTGATCGCACTGATCTTGCCGGCGAAATTCTGCTTGGGATACGCGGCGACTGTGATCTGAACCGGTTGGCCGATGGCGAGTTTCGGCACCGATTGTTCAGGCAGGTAAAAGTCGGCGTAGAGGCTGCTCAGGTCCTGCAACGTAGCGATTTTGGTGCCGCTGGCGAGATAGTCGCCGACGTCGACCTGACGGATGCCGATGGTGCCGCTGAATGGCGCGAGGATGCGTTTTTTCGCCAGTGAGGCATTGAGCTGATTGACTGTGGCCCGGTTCTTTTGCAGAACGGCGGAGAGCCGGTCGTACTCGCCTTTGGAGATGGCGCGGCTGTCGACCAGCTGGGCTCCACGGCCGAAGTCCAGTTGCGCCAGGCCAAGGTCAGCCTTGGCGGTTTCCAGCAGGGCCGTTTCGACGGCACTGTCGAGTTGCAGCAACGGTTGCCCGGCCTTGACCTTCTGTCCTGATTCGAACTTGAGCTCGGTGACGGTGCCGGCGACTTCCAGACTCAGCTCGACGCCTTGCAGTGCCTTGAGCGTACCGACGGTGGGCAAACGCATCTGCCACGGGCGCTCGGTGGCATTGGCCACGGCAACGCTGATCGGCGGTTTCGGTTTGGAAAAGCCCTGGATCATCGTATAGATCGAAAAGGCTTTGTACCCGCCCAGCACCAGGACGATCAGCAACACAACACCCAACATGATCAGCATGCGGCGACGCAGCATATTTCCAGTTCCTTGGATAAATCAGGTGAGACAGGCGGGCACATTACTCCGAGTGCAGGGGGTATTCCAACTGGCAGTTATTACAGGGGAGGATGGAGTGAAGAAGTCTGAACACAAAACCTGTGGTGAGGGGATTCATCCCCGATGGGTGGCGAAGCCACCCCAAAACCTGCAACCGCGGTCTGTCAATTGAACCGTGTGCGATGGTTTTGCGACTGCTGCGCAGCCGATCGGGGATAAATCCCCTCGCCACAGGTTATGAGTCGTACTCAGAACAGGTGGTTATGCCATCAAATGCAGATGGTTGTCCCAGAGCCCCGCCGGCAGTTCCAGCGGCTTGGCGAGCAGTTCATCCTGACGGCAATCGTAGTAGCGGCAGCGGCCCTGACCGGAGGTCACGACAAAACCATCCTGCACCGCACCGACACCGGCGCAATCGGCCAGCGGTGCATCGAGGCGCACTTCGCCGCTGTCCAGATCCCAGATGAAGAAACGGTTGCCACGCGGTGCCGTCAGCGCCACCAGACGCAGATCGCTGTGCACCGCCACACTCGCGGTGTAATGCCCCATCGACTGCAACTGATGCTCCGGCACCGGAAACGCCACGAACGGTTGACCCGGACGCTTGATCGCCAGCAATTCGGAACGTTCGTGGGACGCGCCCATGAACTGCTGACCGGCGACGATGGTGCCGTCGCTGGCAATCCCCAGATGGCGCACGCTGTTCATCTGCTGGGCGAGAGTTTCCTTGCTCAGCAAGGTGCCGTCGCGCTGCATCAGCACCAGGCTCGGCTCCATGGCGTTGAGGTTCATGTCGACGCGGCTTTCCGCTTCGGTACGAATCCCGCCGTTGGCCACCACCAGCGTCTCGCCATCGGGCATCCATGACACCTGATGCGGGCCGAGACCGTGAGTGGAAATCTCGCCCGTGTGCACCAGCCGTTCGCCTTCGAACTTGTACACGCCGAGCAAACCACGACCGGGGTCGGTCGTATCGTTTTCGGTGGCGTACAGGTACTCGCCATCCTTGTGAATCACCGCGTGGCCATAGAAATGCCGGTTCGGCTGCGACGTCACGGTCTGCAACAACGTGCCGTCACGCAGGTCGATCAGGTAGCTCTCGGTGCCCGGCCGGCGGGCGACGAACAGCGCAATCGACAGCGTCGGGTGGTTGATGATGTCGTGACAGCGCTGGCCGACTTCGGTGGCGAACACCCGCGTGCCGTCCAGACGATAACCGACGGCGTAGTGCTTGCCGTCGCTATCGTCGCGCGCTGACAGCAACAGCGGGCTCTGATCCTTGCGTTTGAACAGCGTCCAGCCGCCCAGCGTCACTGCTCCCAGCAGCAAACTACCTAAAGTCAGAGCCTGGCGTCGCAGCATGGCACTTGCCCTCATCAGTCACCGTCGTTGGCGTTGAAGCCCAGTTGAATGCCCAGCGCCTTGGCCAGTTCGCCTTCGTGCAGGCGATGGACGACGTTGAGGCTGTCGTAGATGTCGTTGAGTTGCTGGCGACCGGCGTCGTCTTCGAGCATTTCGCCAAGCGAACGCTGAGTGCTGTCGAACAGTTTCAACGAGGCGGCATAAGCGGCATCGATCTTGTCGGCCAGCGGTTTTTGCTCAGCCGGCAACAGACCGCGCAGGCCTTTGTTGTCGACGCCCTCCCAAACGGTTTTGGCAGCGGCAAGGCTGGCTTCCAGTGCGGTCAGCGACGACTGGCTGCGCCATGCATCGGCCTGGAACGGCTGCGGCACACCCTTGCTCTGGCGGCCCATAGGCGTGCCGAGCTTTTTCTTCAGGGTGTCCAGTGCGGTGACCTGTACCCGCAGCAGATCGGCGATCGCTTCGTGGGAATCCGCGTAGCGCTGGTTAGGGAATTTGCTCATTTGCGCGAGCATGCCATCGCTGTTGTTCCAGCTCTGCAGAATCTCCTCGGCCAGTTGCTTCTGACGTTCGCCGATGGCGATCAGCAGCGGGCAGTATTTGGCTTTCTGTTCGGCGTTGGCGACATCAGGCTTGGCATCGAAGAGGATGTATTCGTAAGCCGACAGGCCCTGAACCACCACGCTGGATTTGGCCAGAGCAGCAGCATCGATCTGCGGCTGGGCGATGACCAGTTGCTCGACCTGACGGCCGACGAGGTTTTTCTTGTCCGGCCAGAACTGCACCTGCCACGAACGGTTGCCCTCGGCCAGCGGGCCGATCAGCAACGGTTGCAACTCGGCCCAGGCTTTCTGCGCGTGCAGGAAGTCGGCGCGGGCGGTTTCCAGGTTTTCTTTGCCCTGGCAGTAGGCGAGGGCGCTGACGGCCAGTTGCTTGTCGGCCTCGACCCAACGGGTGTAGGTCGGCAGGATCACCGATTTGGCGATGGCCGCCGAAGTGACCGCTTGCGGGTCCTGCGGTGAGCAGGCGCCGAGGGCGAGCGCGGCAAGGCTGGTGAACAACAACTTGGGACGGAACATGTCGGGCTCCCGATTCTTTTAAGTATTTAAAGTGAGTTCAGAAACGCCAGCAGCGCGGCACGCTGCTCGGCATTGAAAGCTAAAACCTGTTGCTGCGCAGCTGCAGCTTCGCCGCCGTGCCAGAGCACCGCTTCGAGCAGATTGCGTGCGCGGCCGTCATGCAAAAACTGGGTGTGACCGCTGACTGCTTGTGTCAGGCCGATCCCCCACAACGGCGGGGTGCGCCAGTCGCGGCCGGAGGCCTGAAATTCCGTACGGTTGTCGGCCAGACCGTCACCCATGTCGTGCAGCAGCAGATCGCTGTACGGGCGAATCACTTGATTGGCCAGTTCAGGTTCGGCCGCGTTGGCGGCGGTGGTGTATTTCGGTGTGTGACACGATTGGCAGCCGGCCTGGAAAAACAGGTTCTTGCCGGCCAGCACTTGTTCATCGTTAACGCCTCGGCGCGCGGGCACGGCGAGGTTACGGCTGTAGAACAGCACCAGACGCAAAATGTTGTCGCTGACTTCCGGTTCGCCGTCCGGGCCATTGCCGTTCGGTGCCTGCTTGCAGGCGATTTGCGCGTCGGTGCAGTCATCGAACGGTCTCAGGCTGGTCGTGAGGCCCATATCACCAGAAAACGCGTGAACATTTTGTTGATTGAGGTTCGGTTGCCCGGCTTTCCAGCCAAACCGACCGATCACGGTTTGCTGCAAGGCGTCATCCCAGACCCGATTCGGCCGGCCGTTGATGCCGTTTTTGTCTTTGGCCTGTGCGGCGGCGTTGGCGAGGATTGCCTCTTCGGGGATCGCTTCGAGCAAACCGAGGCCGATCATTGGCGGGGCGACACGGGCCGAGAAACGCGTGTCCGGGTGCATCGGTCCGTAGCCCAGTTGCGTGATCTGTAACACCGGTTTGCGCAGTTCGACTTCAGTGCCGTCCTTGAAACGGATCGGCACCGGCGTGTAGTCGACGCGCACCTTGCCTTCCGGAACGACGCCGGGCACGGCCATGTCCTGGAACTGCCCGCCGTAGACAGGCTCTGGCACAACACCCACTTGTTCGATGAGTTTGGCGAATTCCGGTGCATCGGGAATCGACAGGCGCACCAGCATCGATACGGCGTTGGCCGCGTCCAGCGTTGGCGGATGACCGCGACCATCCTTGATATGGCAGTTCTGGCAGGCGTTGGTGTTGAACAGCGGGCCGAGGCCATCGCGAGCCGTGGTGGTCGACGGCGCGATCACCCACGGGCTGCGGAAAAAGCTGTTGCCGACGCTGAAATCCACCCGACGTGAGGGCGGCAGGTTGGCAGAGGGCAGGGAGAATGCGTTCTGATCGGTCTTGCGCACGGTCGCCGCGCCCCCCGAGCGTGCTTCACCGGGCTCGGCCTTGGTGAAGCGCGGGGCGTCATCGCAGGCACTCAGGCTCAGGGCCAGAAACAGTGCGGACAAGCGAAGAGGCAGCGAGGGCATCAGACATCCTGCGGACGGGCAAATTTGAAGGCGCAAAGTCTAACAGGGCGAGGGGGTTTGAATAAGAGGAATTATCGTTTGCTTGATATGGAGCAAGCCTTGAAGCTCATGCAAACCCTGTGGGAGCGAGCCTGCTCGCGAATGCGGTGTCTGCCGCGCTGACGATGTTGCGCCAGATGACGCCTTCGCGAGCAGGCTCGCTCCCACAGGGATTGGTGGTGCACCTGATATCGATCACACCATGGAGCAGGCTTTGTGTCGGGCAGGTATGAAAAAGGCGACCCGAAGGTCGCCTTTTTCTGACGCGGACGCTGTGATCAGAACTCGTGATCAGCGTTGTCCGGGTTCAGGTCGCTGATGCCCAGTTTGCCGGCAGCGGCTTCGATCGAACCGGTCTGCTTGACCAGCGAGGCGATGGCGTCGCGAACGATCTGGTTGCCAGCGGTGTTGCCGGCAGCGATCAACTGGTCGTAGTGCTCACCCTTGTTGGCGTGATCGACCATGACCTGGATCTTCGCTTCGGTCGCGGCCAGATCGGCTTTCAATGCGGTGTCGGCCGCCGGGTCAGCCTTGGCCACCAGCGACGACAGGCTGGCGCCGGTCATTTTGGTGCCGTCGGTGCGGGTGTACTCGCCCAGGTAAACGTTACGGATGCCTTTGGCATCGTAGAAGTGCGAGTTGTGGGTGTTGTCGCTGAAGCAATCCTGCTCGTCTTCAGGGGAGTTGGCTTCCAGGGAAACCTTCATGCGCTCGCCCGCCAGTTCGCCCAGGGACAGGCTGCCCATGCCGAAGAGCATTTTGCGCAGACCGGTTTCGCCGGGCTCGGCTTCCAGGGTGGCGCGGTAGTTGTCAGCCACGTTCGGCTTCCAGTTACCGACCATTTCTTCCAGGTCGCTGACCAGCAATTGGGTCACGGCTTTCAGGTAGGCACGACGACGGTCGTTGTGGCCGCCAGTGGCGCCGGCGCCTTCCAGGTAGTCGGAAGCAGGACGGTTGCCGGCGCCTGGGCCTGTGCCGTTCAGATCCTGGCCCCACAGGAGGAATTCGATGGCGTGGTAGCCAGTGGCGACGTTGGCTTCGGAACCGCCCAGCTCGTTGAGGCTGGCGAGTTTTTCCGGGGTGATGTCTTTGACGTCGACCTTGTCTTCGCCGACCTGTACTTCGGTGTTGGCGATAATGTTGGCGGTGGCGCCCGGGTTACCCAGTGCGTGCTCGTAGGATTTGTCGACGTAGTCGATCAGACCCTCGTCCAGTGGCCAGGCGTTAACCTGACCTTCCCAATCGTCGATGATGGTGTTGCCGAAGCGGAACACTTCGCTCTGCAGGTAAGGCACGCGAGCGGCAACCCAGGCAGCCTTGGCGGCTTTCAGGGTGTCGGCGTTCGGCTTGGCGAGGAATGCGTCGACGGCAGTTTGCAGGGTTTTCGCGGTGGATTCGGCATCGCTGTAAACGGCGAAGACCATGTCGGCGTAGTGCGCGACCACTGCCTTGGCAGCGGCTTCGTCGACTTTACCGGCAGCAGCTGGCGCGGCCGCAGGAGCGGCGGTGCTGGCGGCTGGAGTCGGCGTGGCCGGGGCGGCAGCCTTGTCTTTGCCTTCGCCGCAACCGGCGAGGGAAATAGCGATGGCCAGCAGACTGGCGGTAGCCAGAGGCATACGAATCATGGCGAACATCCTGCTTCGGTAATTGAATGGACTCACGCGGGGTGCGCAAAACTGCGACATAATGCAAATCTTTCGCATTATGTGTAAAGGGTTGTGGCTGGAAATATTTCTTATTTGCGCAGGTGTTGGTGCAGATCAAAAGACCGCAGCCTGCGGGGATTGTGGTGAATCCATCGGCTACGATCGTGGGTCTTTATAAAATGGCCGCATTACTCCGCTGCGCCTGCTTGAGATAGACGCTCAACTCCCGCGCCGGCAGCGGTTTGCTGTAGTGGTAACCCTGACCTTCGTGGCAACCCTCGGAGATGATGTAGCTCTCCTGTTCAGCGGTCTCCACACCCTCGGCAATCACTTGCATGCCGAGACTCTTGCCCAGTTGAATGATCGCGCGAACGATGGTCGCATCGTCGTCGTCATCCAGCAGATCCTGGACGAAGCTCTTGTCGATCTTGATCTTGTCCAGCGGCAGGCTTTTCAGATAGCTGAGTGATGAATAACCGGTGCCGAAATCGTCGATGGCGATCAGCGCGCCGGAGCGGCGCAGGCTCAGTAAATGCTGGGCGGCGGTACTGATGTCTTCCATCAGGCCGGTTTCGGTCACTTCCAGTTCCAGACTGCGCGGCGGCAGGCGGTACATCTGCAGCAGGTTGTTGACCACCCGTGGCAGTTCGGCGTGGTGCAGTTGCACGGTCGACAGATTGACGGCCATGCGCAGATCGATGAAGCCCTGATCGTGCCACTCGCGCAATTGCTTGCAGGCCTGATCGAGCACCCATTCGCCGATGGCGATGATCGTGCCGTTCTGCTCGGCCAGTGGAATGAAAAGATCCGGCGGCACCAGACCGTGTTCCGGATGCTGCCAGCGAATCAGCGCCTCGACGCCGACCACGCGATGGTCGCGGTAACTGATCTGCGGCTGATAAACCAGATAGAACTGATCGCGCAGCAACGCATCGCGCAGGTCTTTCTCCAATTCACGACGGCGACGCATCTCGCTGTCGACGCTGGCGATGTAGAACTGATAGCGATTGCGTGAGCGAGTCTTGGCCAGCGTCATGGTCTGCTCGGCTTTCTGCAACAGCTTCTCGGTGCTGTCGCCATCCTCCGGGAACAGGGTGATGCCGATGGTCGCGCGCAGACGGATTTCCTGATGGTCGAGAGCGAATGGCGCCTCCAGGTCATCGAGAATGCTTTGCGCCAGTTCCGCCGCTTCGTAAGGCTGTTCGATATCGGCCTGGACCAGCGCGAACTGGTCGCCACCGAGACGGGCGAGGGCGCCGAGGCGGCCGCTGTGGCCGCGCAAGCGATCGGCCAGTGCCAGCAACAATTGGTCGCCGGTCTGGTAACTGAACTGCTCGTTGATGCCTTTGAAATCATCCAGACCTACACACAGCACCGCGACCCGGCGTTGCAGCTTGCCGGCGTCCACCAGAATTTTGTCCAGTTGCTGCTGCAGTTGCTGACGGTTCGGCAGGCCGGTGAGGAAGTCGTATTGGGCCATGCGCAGCAGGCTGTTTTCCGCTTCGTGGCGCAGATGGGTGTTGCGTTCGATGGATTCGAGCAACTGGTTGGCGGTGTTGATCCAGATCCCCAGTTCGTTCTTTTCGTGGCCTTTGAGCTGCGGAATCTTGTGTTCGCTGGGGCGATCCGGGTTGATCTCGGTCAGGTGCTCGATGATCCGCGACAGCGGTTTGGTCAACAGCCAGTGATAGACCAGATACAGCACCAATCCCATCGCCAGAGCGCGAAGTACACCGGAAATGAAAATGATCACCGAACTGACGATAAAACTCTCGCCATAGGTGGCGGTATCGAGGGTGATGCTCAGGTCGCCGTAATACTCGCTGTAGGGGCCGCGACCCACCAGTTGTGTGGTGAAGGTGCGCTCCTGACCCAGAATCAGATCGGTCAGCCAGCGGCTGTTGGAATGCTGCAGGTCGCGGGATTTCTGCGCGAGCATGGCTTCATTGGGATGTCCGATGGACGCCTGGCGCACCGCGTCGTCCTGGAACAGGCCTTCGATCACTTGCATGCCCATCTCCCGGTCAAGGCTGTAGACGGCCTGAGTGGAGGGATCACGGAACATGTCGAGGATGCGCTCAGCGTCGTTGGCTACGGCCTGACGGGTTTTATAAGCGTCGAAAACAATCTGCGCACAGCTCAAGACCACGCCGACGATCAATGCCGACAGGAGCACGACCCGGAGCAACTTCACCGACAAGCTGTTCTTGAGTTCCAGCTTCAAAGGGTTATTCCTTGTTCCGTGCGGGTAGCGTCAGTTTGCCATGAGTATTGGCAATCCCGTGTTGGCAGTCAAAGGGACAATCAGGCCGCAGAGAATTCGCCTGTGGCCTTGGCCAAAATGCTGCTGTCTGGAGTATTAGCCCTATTTGTACTATGTCGGTAGTTTCGGTCCTCAACTTGAGCGCTGCGAGACAAATTTTCCTCTGTTTGATGTTAGCCCTCTGCGGCACGGCGGCAAGCTGCGTAAGGCTGCTTTTAATGTGTGATAAACGCCATCCAACCGTAGGAGCTGCCGCAGGCTGCGATCTTTTGATCTTGTTCTTCCCGATCAACGTCAAAAGATCGTCCAATCGCGGCCCGAACCTTCGGCAACTCCTGCATGAATCAAAGGCATAAAAAAACCCGGCATAAGCCGGGTTTTTTGTCTGGCGCGCAGCTTAAGCGGTGAAGGTTTTGCCTTCGAACTGCTCAGCGACGAACTTCCAGTTGACCAGGTTCCAGAACGCTTCGACATACTTTGGACGAACGTTGCGGTAGTCGATGTAGTAAGCGTGTTCCCAGACGTCGCAGGTCAGCAGCGGGGTGTCGCCGCTGGTCAGCGGGTTGCCGGCGCCGATGGTGCTGGCCAGAGCCAGCACCATCGCCGCGGGGGGGCCGGGTGGGGGGGGCGCCCCGGGGGGGCCGCTCCGCGCCCCAAG
This sequence comes from Pseudomonas sp. NPDC087598, assembly GCF_044743525.1. Taxonomy (NCBI): domain Bacteria; kingdom Pseudomonadati; phylum Pseudomonadota; class Gammaproteobacteria; order Pseudomonadales; family Pseudomonadaceae; genus Pseudomonas; species Pseudomonas sp. NPDC087598. Next base: position 39,725 of record NZ_JBIUWQ010000060.1, read on the forward strand.
TGGTGGGGGCGGCTGAACCCCCCCCCGCCACACCGCCCCCCCGCCACAGGGGTCGGTGTTAACCTGCAAGGCATTCTCTCTGCCAGGAGCGCCGAC
>NZ_JBIUWQ010000061.1:0-38057 GCF_044743525.1 Pseudomonas sp. NPDC087598
GCGCGACGTTCTGATAACTAGCTGATCTGCAAGACCCGAGCCATGGCCTGGTCGTCGTCTTTGTCGGTGTTCATCATCGTGACGTGCAACTCGAACTGCTTGGCCAGGGCCAGCACCGAGGTCATCTCTTCCACGGCATTGACGTTGCTCGACTCAAGGAAACCCGACACCAGTTTGACGTTGGCATCGGCCGGCGCAGGCTGGCCGTCCTTGGTGTAGATCGAGCCGTCGAGGCCCTTGTTCATGTTCTTGATGTCCGGGTTGACCAGTTTGATCCGGTCGACTTCCGCCATGACGCGCGGGCCTTCGCCCATCGCACGAATACTGATGGTGCCGTCTTCACCGACTTCGACCTGCTGCTCTGGCGGAACAGCAATCGGACCGCCATTGCCCATCACCGGCATGCCGTTGCCGGCGCGCAACACCCCGAGAGCATCGATATTGAGACTGCCGGTGCGCACATAGCTTTCGCCGCCGTTCGGGTTTTGCACGGCGATGAAACCGTTGCCGGTCACGGCGACGTCGAGGTCACGACCGGTCTGCACCAGCGAGCCCGGCGTGAAGTCGGTGGCGGGCCGTTCGCTCATGGCAAACGCGCGCGCCGGAAAGCTGTCACCAAACACCGGCATCGAACGCGCCTGCTCCAGGTCGCGCTGAAAACCGTTGGTGGAGATGGTCGCCAGGGTGTTGGCATGAGCCTTGTGCGCCAGTGCGTTCTGGCGGGCGCCGGTCATTGCCACATAAAGGTACTTGTCCACACTCTTTCCTCTGCATGCCGGACGTTTGCCGCCCACCGCTGTACTGCTGAGCCATAAGCAATTTGCAGACCAACTTTTTTCTGGCGGCTCGCGGCCCGGCAAACAAAGGACTTGGGGGATTGAGAGGGGGAATTTGAAATGTATCGAAGTCGAAAAACCGGCGGTGTTGTGCCGCTTCGCGGCAATCCCTATCTTTGAAGATGGGTAAAGAACCTGTGGCGAGGGAGCTTGCTCCCGCTGGGTTGCGTAGCAACCCCAAAACCATTCAATGCAGTAAATCAGACAAACCGCATCGATCGGGTTTACGACTGCTGCGCAGCCGAGCGGGAGCAAGCTCCCTCGCCACGGGGTTCTACTTAGCTTTCAGGGTCTTTGCCGACTTCGTATTCGCGCAGCTTGTTGGCAATCGTCGTATGCGAAACGCCCAACCGCTTGCCCAACTGTCGGCTGCTCGGATGCTCGGAATACAAGCGCTCCAGCACCGCTTTCTCAAAGCGCCCGACAATCTCGTCCAGCCCGCCCTCCAGCGAAAAATCGCCAAGCGGCTGACGCACACCATAATCCGGCAGGCGAATATGTTCAGCCTTCACCGTGCCGCCATCACACAACGAAACCGCCTGAAACAGCACGTTCTCCAACTGCCGCACATTGCCCGGCCAGTGATAATGACTGAGCCGATCCATCGCCGCCGGCGCGAGCCTGGGTAGCGAGCAACCGATCTGCCGACTGGCCTGATCGAGAAAGTGCTCAACCAGTGGCGTCAAACCGTCGAGGCATTCGCGCAGCGGTGGAATGTGCAGCGAAAGCACGTTCAAGCGGTGATACAAATCCTGGCGAAACTCCCCCCGCGCACAGAGCTCGGACAAATCGACCTGGGTTGCGCAGATCACCCGCACGTCCAGATAAACCTCTTCATCACTGCCTACCCGACGGAAGCAACCGTCCTGCAGAAAGCGCAGCAGTTTCACCTGCAGGCGCGGGCTCATTTCGCCGACGCCATCGAGAAACAATGTGCCGCCCGCCGTCAGTTCCAGCAGGCCGAGCTTGCCTTCGGCGCGTGCGCCTTCGAAGGCACCCGGGCCGTAGCCGAACAACTCGGTCTCGGCCATCGACTCCGGCAGCCCCGCGCAGTTGAGCGCCATCAACGGCGACTGGCCACGAGGGCTGGCGAGGTGACAGGCACGTGCGAGCAATTCCTTGCCGGTGCCGGTTTCGCCTTCTATCAATAACGGTGCATCCAGTGGCGCCATGCGCCGCGCTTCGCGCACCACCGCCGCCATGACTTTCGAGCTTTGGAAGATGCTGTCGAAGCCTCGTAACTCCTGCTTGCGCACGTTATAGATGCGCTCACCGACGCGGTCGGCGCGATGCAAAGTCAGCACGGCACCGGCCATGGCTTCACTGTCATCGTGCTCCGATTGCAGCGGCGCGATGTCGGCGAGAAAGACGTCACCCTTGACCTTGACGCGCATGCCATTGATTCGTGATTTATTGGCGCGCACCAGTTCCGGTAAATCGAAATCCTCGGCATAGCGTGACAGCGGAATCCCCGGCACTTCATCGACCCGCACACCCAGCAACTGCGCCGCTGCGCGGTTGGCGGCGACGATCGAGCCGCCCATGTCGATCGACAACACCGGGAACTCCAGCGCACCGAGCAGCGCATTCAATTCCATGTGCCGGCGCTCGCTCGGCATCAGCCCTACCCGCTTGACGCCGAACACTCCGGCAATCGCCTCGAATTTCGGCCGTAGCGCCTGGAACTGGATGTTGATCAGGTTCGGGCAATGCAGATAGATCGCGTTGCCATGCTCACCGCCGACCTCGCCGCGCGCGACGTTGATCCCGTACGCCACCAGCAGATTGAGGATGTCGCGAAGGATGCCGATGCGGTTCTGGCAGTGGACTTTGATGCGCATAGAAAAAACCACCAAAACAGTAATAAGGTTGAGCACAGACCCTGTGGGAGCGAGCCTGCTCGCGAAGGCGTCAGCACGCTTAGCATTGATGTGTCAGACACTTCGCATTCGCGAGCAGGCTCGCTCCCACAAGAGATAGCCGCCACGACTTTTCTGTCGAGGCGAGCAGATAGTTGTCAAGATTATGTGACAGCGACAACCCTTTTCAAACCCGTAAATCGCCGCAAATGCTAGATAGCCGTCAAAGCGTAACGATTATTTTACGGATTAAAGAGAAATTTCCTACGCGGAGACAATTCAACCTGCTGCAAATCAACACGCTCTGGAGTAATTCTGAATCCATCGCTGGACATAACAAGAACGAATCCCCCTAGCAGGAGAGCAGTATGAAGCAGACGCAATACGTGGCCCGCGAGCCCGATGCGCAAGGTTTTATCGACTACCCCGCCGAAGAACATGCGGTGTGGAACACGCTGATCACCCGCCAACTGAAAGTGATCGAAGGGCGTGCGTGCCAGGAATACCTGGACGGTATCGAAAAACTCGGTCTGCCCCACGACCGCATTCCGCAACTCGGCGAGATCAACAAGGTGCTCGGCGAGACCACCGGTTGGCAAGTCGCCCGTGTCCCGGCGCTGATTCCGTTCCAGACCTTCTTTGAATTGCTCGCCAGCAAGCAATTTCCGGTAGCCACGTTTATTCGCACCCGTGAAGAACTGGACTACCTGCAAGAGCCGGATATTTTCCACGAGATCTTCGGTCACTGCCCGCTGCTGACCAACCCGTGGTTTGCCGAATTCACTCACACCTACGGCAAACTCGGCCTGCAAGCGACCAAGGAAGAGCGCGTGTATCTGGCGCGGCTGTACTGGATGACCATCGAATTCGGTCTGGTCGACACCCCGCAAGGCAAACGCATCTACGGCGGAGGCATCCTGTCCTCACCCAAAGAAACTGTTTATTCCCTGTCGGACGAGCCCGAGCATCAGACCTTCGATCCGCTGGAGGCCATGCGCACGCCTTATCGCATCGACATCCTGCAACCGCTGTACTTCGTCCTGCCGAACCTCAAGCGTCTGTTCGACGTGGCCCATGAAGACATCATGGCCATGGTCAAACAAGGCATGCAGCTCGGTCTGCACGCGCCGAAATTTCCGCCAAAACCAAAAGCGGCGTGAACCGTCGCTTTTAGTGACAAGTGAGTCTGTCAGTCGTCGCGGCTTTGGTTTAGCGTGACGGCATTGACGCCCGTAACAGTTCTTATAAAAAAGACACCCGATCTCAGGAATTCAATCATGTCCACTTTGAACCAAGCCCACTGCGAAGCCTGCCGCGCCGATGCGCCACAAGTCAGCGACGAAGAACTGCCGATCCTGATCAAGCAGATCCCTGAATGGAACATCGAAGTGCGCGACAGCATCATGCAGCTGGAGAAAGTTTTCCTGTTCAAGAACTTCAAGCACGCACTGGCCTTCACCAACGCCGTTGGCGAGATCTCCGAGGCCGAAGGTCATCATCCGGGCCTGCTGACCGAGTGGGGCAAAGTCACCGTGACCTGGTGGAGCCACTCGATCAAAGGCCTGCACCGCAACGACTTCATCATGGCCGCGCGCACTGACGAAGTGGCCAAGACCGCAGAAGGACGCAAGTAATGCACTTCGACGCCATCGGCCGGGTACCCGGCGACCCGATCCTCGGTTTGATGGAGGCCTATGCGCAGGACAGCAACCCGCGCAAGTTCGACCTCGGCGTTGGCGTCTACAAGGATGCCCAGGGCCTGACGCCGATCCCTGAAGCGGTGAAAATCGCCGAAGCGCGGCTGGTCGAAAGCCAGGACACCAAGACCTACATCGGTGGCCACGGCAATCCGCTGTTCGGCAAAGTCATCAATGAGTTGGTGCTCGGCGCCGACTCAAAGTTGATCGCCGAACAACGTGCCGGCGCCACCCAGACGCCGGGGGGCACCGGCGCCCTGCGTCTGGCCGCCGATTTCATCGCCCAGTGCTTGCCGGGCAAAGGCGTGTGGTTGAGCAACCCGACGTGGCCGATCCACGAAACCATTTTCGCCGCGGCCGGGGTCAAGGTCAGTCACTACCCGTACGTGGGTAGCGACAACCGCCTCGACGTCGACGCCATGCTCGCCGTGCTCAACGAAGTACCGAAAGGTGATGTGGTGCTGCTGCACGCGTGCTGCCACAACCCGACCGGTTTTGACTTGAGCCATGACGACTGGCAACGCGTGCTCGACGTCGTGCGCAGCCGTAATCTGCTGCCGCTGATCGACTTCGCCTACCAGGGCTTTGGCGACGGTCTGGAGCAGGATGCGTGGTCGACCCGACTGTTCGCCGCCGAGATGCCGGAGCTGTTGATCACCAGTTCCTGCTCGAAGAACTTCGGCCTGTATCGCGACCGCACCGGGGCGCTGATCGTCTGCGCGAAAACCGCCGAGAAGCTCATCGACATCCGCAGCCAACTGGCCAACATTGCCCGCAACCTGTGGTCGACGCCGCCGGATCACGGTGCAGCGGTTGTCGCGACCATCCTCGCCGACCCGGAACTGAAAAGCCGCTGGGCCGACGAAGTGGAAGCCATGCGCTTGCGCATCGCCCAGTTGCGCAGCGGCCTGGTGGAAGCGCTGGAGCCACACGGTTTGCGCGAACGTTTTGCGCACATCGGCGTGCAACGCGGGATGTTCTCCTACACCGGCCTGTCGCCGGAGCAGGTGAAACAACTGCGCGACCACCACAGCGTGTACATGGTCAGCTCGGGCCGGGCCAACGTCGCCGGCATCGACGCCACGCGCCTTGCGCTGCTGGCCGAAGCCATCGCCAACGTCTGCAAGTAACACCGCTCCCTGTAGGAGTGAGCCCTGTGGTGAGGGGATTTATCCCCGACCGGCTGCGAAGCAGCCGTAACCCATTGACCGCGGAGTATCAGACGCTCCGCGATTGCAGGGTTTGGGGCTGCTTCGCAGCCCATCGGGGATAAATCCCCTCGCCACAAAGGCTCGCTCCCACATTTGCATCCTCGCTGATCTTTTGTTTTTGCCCTCCCCCTGCGGCCATCTGTCGCATTAATTTCAATTAAAAGTCTGATTGTCATTTTTCCTGCTGTATCCTGCGCAGGCTTTTTCAGAAGCGCGGATCTACCAGATCTATCAACAGACTTAGCGAGGAGCGCAACCATGCACGAGATTCCTAATCTCCCCTTCCCAAGCCTGCACGTACCTGAGCAGACGACCACGCAACAAGCCGGCGCGGGGCAGCCCGAGCCGAAAGAAGCCGTTGAGAGCCGCCCGGCCGACAACGAAGAGTAAGACCCGTCGTACAGACCGTGTGGAAAGCGCTAACATGCGCTTTCCACACTGCCTGAAACCGAGCCCGCCATGACCGACGAATTCTCCGAAAGCCAAGCCGCCGTCCTGATCGGTGCCACCGAGAAAATGATCGAGATCTGGAGCCGCCTCTCCCCGGAAAAACAAGCCGCCCTGCTTGCCCGCTTCGGCAGTGAAGAAAACGCCCTCGCCGCGCTGGTCACCACGCAACTGGTCGCACCGGCCAAACCCTGAAGCCGCCGCCCGGCAAATAGTTTTACTTTTCCCGCCTCAGAGCGCTTCGCGTCGGTATCATAAGCAGCCTATCTAATCTGCTGCTCCCGTGGATCGTTACCCATGTCGTTCTCCAAGTCAGAGCCCCAGCGTCCCCTGGCGGTCACGCTGCAAGTCGTCTCCATCGTCCTCTTCACCTTCATCGGTTATCTGAACATCGGCATCCCGCTCGCTGTGCTGCCGGGTTATGTCCACAGTGATCTGGGCTTTGGCGCGGTGATCGCGGGCCTGGTGATCAGTGTGCAATACCTCGCGACCCTGCTCAGCCGTCCGTACGCCGGCAAGATCATCGACAACAAGGGCAGCAAGCTCGCGGTGATGTATGGTTTGGCCGGGTGTGGCTTGAGCGGCGTGTTCATGCTGATTTCCGCGTGGACACCGAACATGCCGATGCTCAGTTTGATCAGCCTGTTGATCGGCCGACTGGTGCTGGGCAGCGCGGAAAGCCTCGTCGGCTCCGGCTCGATTGGCTGGGGCATTGGCCGCGTCGGTGCGGCGAACACCGCCAAAGTGATCTCGTGGAACGGCATCGCCAGCTATGGCGCACTGGCGGTCGGCGCACCGTTCGGAGTATGGCTGGTCGGCCAACTGGGCTTGTGGAGCATGGGCGTCAGCATCATTCTGCTGGCCGCATTGGGCCTGTTACTGGCGTGGCCAAAAACCGCCGCGCCGATTGTTGCCGGTGAGCGCTTGCCATTCATGCATGTGCTCGGCCGCGTATTCCCCCACGGTTGCGGGCTGGCCTTGGGCTCGATCGGCTTCGGCACCATCGCGACCTTCATCACCCTGTATTACGCCACTCAGCACTGGGACAACGCGGTGCTGTGCCTGAGCCTGTTCGGCGCCAGTTTCATCGGCGCGCGACTGCTGTTCGGTAACCTGATCAACCGTCTCGGCGGCTTCCGCGTGGCAATTGCCTGCCTGTCGGTGGAAACCCTCGGCCTGTTGCTGCTGTGGCTGGCGCCGGACGCGCATTGGGCGTTGGCGGGTGCGGCGTTGAGCGGTTTTGGTTTCTCGCTGGTGTTCCCGGCGCTGGGCGTTGAAGCGGTGAATCTGGTGCCGGCGTCCAGCCGTGGCGCGGCGGTGGGCGCCTACTCGCTGTTCATTGATTTGTCGCTGGGGATCACCGGGCCGCTGGCCGGGGCGATTGCTGCCGGATTCGGCTTCGCATCGATCTTCCTCTTCGCCGCCCTCGCCTCGTTGAGTGGCCTGGCGTTGAGCGTGTATCTGTACAAGCACACCGCCAAATATCGAGAAGACTAGAAATCCACCTTGCCCCGCCCGGCCTTGATGCTGCCGCGCTTGGTCTTCGACTCAAGCCGACGCTTCTTTGAGCCGAGGGTCGGCTTGGTCGGACGGCGTTTCTTTTCGACTTTGGTGGCGCTGAGGATCAGTTCGACCAGACGCTCCAGCGCATCGGCACGGTTGGCCTCCTGCGTGCGGTATTGCTGAGCCTTGATGATCAATACGCCATCGCTGGTGATGCGACTGTCGCGCAGCGCCAGCAGTCGCTCCTTGTAAAACTCGGGCAAGGACGACGCCGGAATGTCGAAGCGCAGGTGCATGGCGCTGGAGACCTTGTTGACGTTCTGCCCACCGGCGCCCTGGGCGCGAATGGCCGTCAATTCGATCTCGGCATCCGGCAGATGCACGTTGTTGGAAATTACCAGCATGGAAAAGCGTCCGTATTCAGAGCGCGCAGGATACCGCGAAATAGATCCCTGACCTGCCGAAGATCCACTGCATGAGTGAGCCTGCGCGTCATTTGAATCGGCCCACCGCCGTGTTTGAGTTACCATTTAAGTCTTTGCCCACACTACATCAATGCAGGAAGCATAAGCATGACCAACAAAGCAGTTATCGTGTTCAGCGGCGGACAGGACTCGACCACCTGTTTGATCCACGCCCTGACGCACTACGATGAAATTCACTGCATCACGTTTGACTATGGTCAGCGCCATCACGCGGAAATCGAAGTTGCTCAGCACCTCGCCAAAAAGCTCGGCGTGACCGTGCATAAAACCATGGATGTGTCCTTGCTCAATGAGCTGGCCATCAGCAGCCTGACCCGCGACAACATTCCGGTCCCGACCGTGAATAGCTCCGGAGAGAGCCTGCCGAGCACTTTCGTGCCCGGGAGAAATATTCTGTTCTTAACCCTCGCGTCTATCTATGCCTACCAAGTCCAGGCCAGGACTGTCATCACCGGCGTGTGCGAAACAGACTTCTCTGGTTACCCTGATTGCCGGGATGAGTTCGTCAAGGCACTGAACAAGGCCCTTGAATTGGGGATGGATTACAAGTTGCAACTGGATACGCCATTGATGTGGCTGAACAAGGCAGAAACCTGGGCGCTGGCTGATTATCACAATCAACTGGATCTGGTTCGTAACGAAACACTGACCTGTTACAACGGTATCAAAGGTAGCGGATGCTCCGATTGCGATGCGTGTAATCTTCGTGCCAAAGGTCTGAACGAGTTCTTGAATAACAAAGACCAAGTAACGCACAGCCTGAAAACAAAATTGAATTTGAAGTAAAACAAACCGCCTCTGAAGCGCTCACTAAAGCATGAGTTCATTTAGTGAGCGCGCCTTGAATCTTACTGAGTTTGAGCGCCCGTCAAATACTTCTTGAACAGGGATCTTGCTCCATAAGCAGGCAGGACGTTAAAGAAGGCAAAACCGACTTTTATCGCTATCTGAACATAGATCATGCTCAGTATCGCGCTATTGTCCATCTTTCCATAAAAGGCGATATAGCAGAAAAGGAAACTGTCGATTATCACCGCAAACAACGTACTCAAGAACACCCGCAAAAACAGAAATCTCGAATTGGTCAGTTCCTTGATCTTGCACAACAAGTAAGAGTTTATGTTTTCCGAGACCAGGAACGAGATGGACGAAGCGACCAGTACCGATGACAACTGACTGATCACGTCGTTGTAAGGCCCATCAAGCTTCCAGCCCGGCAACCCGGGAAGGTGGGTGGTAATGGCCAGCAAAATGATAATGGCCGCATTACTGATAAAGGCAAAAAGAATCGCCTTGCGCGCCAGTCTTAGACCAAACGTCTCGTTCAGCAAATCGACGATCAGAAAGGTCAGTGGATAAAGAAAGGTGCCCGGCGTCACGACAATATCGAAATACTCCAGATAAATCGGCTTCGTCGCGGCAATACTGGTGAAGATGTACAACGTGAACAGCATCAGGTTCAGGATGATGTAGATCATCCAGGAACTCTCATGGCGGTCATTGATTTCGTAGGCGGTGAGTGCTCCACCCTGAGAATAAAACTTTTTGTAGAGGTTCTTTACTTCGATTTTATTTAGATTATCCATAATCTCACTATTCAACACTTCACTGAGCTTTATTTTAATTATCTTGCCGGTCGCAATGACCATGATCACGGCCAGGCTTTTCCCGTTCTCAAACCCTAGCAGCTTGTATTTGCTGTTTTCCGTTTCAACGCTGCATTCCATTAAATCGTTCCTCGATTATATCCCCGACCACACAAATGCGATCCGTGCCAGGGTCAACCTCATCCATTATGAATAACTTCTTGCTGACTTTGTCATACACCAGCTTTTCCCTATCGCTGCTCGACGCTCCCTTCTGCACGATCAATAAATCGCCTGGCTCATTCATTCCACTGATCTCGTTTTCCAGCAGCACACCGATCAGATTGAAGGATGTACCAAAGTAGTAAGTCAGTGGATATATTGTCGCCAGCTCCCCAATTCTTTTATCAAGATTTTGAAACAGCAGACTCTCTTTTATGACCGGAACGGCCGCCGGATTCATATTCCCCTGAGGAGAGATGCTGTTATCGATTATTTCCTTTTCTTCAAAATCAATCGTCTCTATTTCTTCATACGAAACACCAAAGAAATCAGAAATCTTGCGCACGGTGGCGTGCTGTACGTTGACCACCTTGCCCTCAAGAATGTTGTAGATGGTCGTTCTGGTCAATCCACTGGAATTGCACAGCGACAGTTGCGTCTCCCCACGACTCTTTATCAAGTATTTAATGTTGTTCTTCAGATTCTCCGATCTTTCTCTTCTGTGCATAAATGCTTACCATCTTTTTATAAAGGCAATTAGAAACACGCCACGAACGAGCATTCAGTGGTGACACAGGAAAACCATGCAGATAGTTGTACTGGTATTGGAACCGCCAGCGATCATAGCATTCTCCATCCTTGGTTTCGGTACAAACGTCAGTTACTTCACGACGTGTACCGACTCGTTAGTTCTGGCCGTCATCAACCGAAAACCCTTCGCGACCGCATTTTTACACCTTCCAGCGCTGAAAAAAGAATCATTTTATTTGAACAATGTTCATTTTTCTGATTAATTTTTCTGGCGTTCCTCACTGAAAAACCTATGATGCGTCGAGCTTCCCTCCTCCGATCAGCGAGCGAAAACGCAGGAGCAGCGGTTGCTTGTACAGACGTCAGTTTTGCGCGCATCGCCCGCAAAACACGGAATGCGCCTGTACCGGTTGGCACGTACGGATGTACGCATAGATGTGAAACCAAGGAAGGCGTGCTGTTGTTCGCAGTACGCAGCAAACATGGAAGGAATACGAATCATGGCAGTCAAAACTGAACCGATGATGAATCAGGCCGACTTACTGCGAAAGGGCCTGGCGGATCTTCGTACGGAAGATGCCGAATTGGCGGGAATTCTCGACGCTGAGGTCGCGCGGCAGCACCGTGTGTTGTCGCTGGTCTCTTCCTCCTGCGCGGTCAAGCCGCGAACCCTTGCGGCCTCCGCGTCGGCGCTGGTCAACGTGACCGCCGAGGGAATGCCAGGCCGGCGTTACAACGCCGGCTGCGAGAACGTCGACCTGGTGGAATCGCTGGCCATCCGCAGGGCGCGAGAGCTGTTCGGCGCCCAATACGCAAACGTGCAATCACACTCGGCGTCGAACGCCACTTACCAGGTGCTCACGGCACTGCTTGAGCCGGGCGACACCCTGCTGGGCATGGCCGTTGAACACGGCGGCGACCTCACCCATGGCAGTTCCAAAGCATTCTCGGGCGCCTACTACAAGGCGATTCAGTACGGAACGACATCAGACGGCGCCATCGATTACGACGATGTGCGCAGCCTGGCGCTGGCTCATCGCCCGCGCATCATTATGTGCGGCGCCACAGCCTATTCGCGGGCCGTGGACTTTGCGCGATTTCGTCAGATTGCCGATGAAGCCGGGGCGATCCTGCTCGCCGATATTTCGCATATCGCCGGACTGGTTGCCACAGGTCGACATCCGAGCCCGATCGACGCAGCTCACGTCACCACGACCTGCACACACAAACAACTCATGGGGCCCCGCGGCGGCCTGATCCTGTCGGGCCGCGACGCCAATACCAAGGTTCCGGGCTTGAGGACAACCTTCCGCCGCGCCCTCGATCAAGCCGTGTTTCCGCAAATGCAGGGAGCGCCAGCCGTCAACATGATTGCGGCCAAGGCTGCCGCGCTGGGCTATGCCATGTCTGTGGAGTTCGATGCTTATACGGCGCGGATTCGCAGCACGGCCAATGAGCTTGCCAGTGCGTTTCAAGACCATGATTACGAAGTCGTGGGCGGCGGCAGTGAAAACCACACGGTGCTCGTCCGATTGCGTGGCGGCATCACCGGTGCCATTGCAGAAAAAGCGCTGGAGCATTGCGGGATCATCGTCAACAAACATCGCGTACCCGGTGAGGCTCGACCGGCACTCATCGCCAGCGGATTGCGCATCGGCACGGGCTCCATTGCGCAGCGTCACATCGACCCGCAGGGATGCCGTGAAATCGTCAGTCTGCTGTGCCGGATTCTCGACAGGGTAACGCCGCAAGGCGAGCGGGAATACACGCTGGAACCGGCGTGGCAGGAGCAGTTCCGCTTGCAGGCCGAGGCGCTGTGCGCGATCTATCCCATCACTGATTACATATAAAGATGAACACAAAAAACCCGGCACTTGGCCGGGTTTGTTGTTTTTGCGCTGTGCTTACTTCGCGACAGAACCCGACGCGTGCAGCGCCTGCTGCGCACCCCGCTTGTTCTTGATCACGTAGCAGACCCACATGAACACGACCCACACCGGAATCGCGTACACCGAGATCTGAATACCCGGAATCAGCAGCATCACGCCGAGGATGAACAACACAAACGCCAGGCAAACGTAGTTGCCGTACGGATACCAGAGTGCCTTGAACAGCGGCGTCTGGTTTGTCTTGTTCATGTGCTGGCGGAACTTGAAGTGCGAGAAGCTGATCATTGCCCAGTTGATCACCAGGGTCGCAACGACCAGCGACATCAGCAGCTCCAGAGCATGCTGCGGGATCAAGTAGTTGAGCAGCACAGCAATCAGGGTCACTGCCGCCGAAGCCAGGATCGAACGCACCGGCACGCCGCGTTTGTCGATCTTCGCCAGACCTTTTGGCGCATCGCCCTGCTCGGCCATACCCAGCAACATGCGGCTGTTGCAGTAGGTGCCGCTGTTGTAGACCGACAGCGCCGCCGTCAGCACGACAAAGTTGAGGATGTGCGCAGCGGTGTCACTGCCCAGCATCGAGAACACTTGCACGAACGGGCTGCCGCTGTAGGAATCACCGGAAGCGTTGAGGGTTTCCAGCAGGCTGTCCCATGGCGTCAGTGATAGCAGGATCACCAGGGCGCCGATGTAGAAAATCAGAATCCGGTAGATCACCTGGTTGATTGCTTTCGGGATCACGGTCTTCGGCTTGTCGGCCTCGGCTGCGGTGAAACCGAGCATTTCCAGACCGCCAAACGAAAACATGATGATCGCCATGGCCATCACCAGACCGCTGACGCCGTTGGGGAAGAAGCCGCCGTGGGACCACAGGTTGCTGACCGAGGCTTGCGGGCCGCCGTGGCCGCTGACCAACAGGTAGCTGCCAAGGGCAATCATGCCGACGATGGCCACGACCTTGATGATCGCGAACCAGAATTCGGCTTCACCGAAGACTTTGACGTTGGCCAGGTTGATGGCGTTGATCAGCACGAAGAACGCGGCAGCGGTGACCCAGCTTGGGATCTCCGGCGCCCAGTAGTGAATGTATTTGCCGACGGCTGTCAGCTCGGACATGCCCACCAGAATGTACAGGATCCAGCAGTTCCAGCCCGACAGGAAGCCGGCAAAGCCGCCCCAGTACTTGTGCGCAAAATGGCTGAAGGAACCGGCCACCGGCTCTTCGACGATCATTTCGCCCAACTGGCGCATGATCATAAAGGCGATGAAGCCGCAGATGGCATAGCCGAGGATCATCGACGGGCCGGCGGATTTCAGCACCCCGGCCGAGCCGAGGAACAATCCGGTACCGATCGCGCCACCGAGGGCGATCAGTTGAATTTGGCGATTTTTCAGGCCGCGTTTCAGCTCGCCTGATTGCGAGGGTTGTCCACTCATGAAAAAGGTCTCACGCAAGGTTTGATGATGTTCAGTAGACGTTGCTGCAAGGTTGCGATTTCAAGCAGCCCCGATCAAACCCCAGCGCAGGCACCAGGAGTTCAGCTCAATTACAACGGTCATGCGTCACCTGTTTGTTTTTATCTGTGACGAAATCGAACCCGACACGCTTATGACGCGGCGGAGTGAACAAGGCGGATAGCCTTGAGATTTGCGCGATTACGCAGAGGGTCACAGTTAAAACGCGGCGCATTGTACACCGCTAACCCCCTGCTGCCAGACCCCGCTGGATCAGCGTGGCGGTTGCCGGGATTGCGTGTGTCCGCCTCGAGACGCTCGAGCGGCTGCAAAAATTGAGTCAGACCTTTGCAGGCCATCGACGGGGACGAGGGGAAAACCGTCCCACGGAGAGAAGTGGAGATCAGTCACGGCGTTCATTGCGCCTCCTTCTTGTTATGCACCTGCACGACAGGCATGAGGCGCATCTCACCCTTCAAACGTCTCTGAAACAAGCGCGCCAGAGCCTTGCGCAGCTCCCGGCAGGCAGGGCTTCGGCAGCTTTTCCTTACACCGGCGAAGTGTGCGGTATTCCATTGGGTTTTAGCGGGATTTTCGTAAACATATATTTACAGTGCGTAACGTAAAATTTCCATTTCAGACATTTCCGTCAGACGTCTGCAAATTGACGGTAGCTAGCCTGCTAATGAAAACGATCACTTAGTTTTTTGTTTTTAAATAAAAAAACAGCACTTGAAAAACAGAATAAAAAGTTCATTTAAAAATTAAATAAATAATTTTTTGCATTACAAAACTCCCTGAACTAGGTTCTTCACGTCTTGCCGGCCACCTCGACCGGCCAGTCACAACCGTGAAAGTCATCTAGGAGATCGACCATGCAAGCACTGGAAAAAGACTTGGATACCGAACTGCAACTGGACGAATGGTTTGAAGCACCGACCCATGAGGCGGCTGTTGAAATGATGCAAGCCGACGCGGTCGTTCCGTTCGGCACGGCGATGTGGCCTCTGTAGGACATCCCGGGCAGGCATGATCCGGCCGGTCATGCCTGCCACTTTTTTCTCGGTCAGTCAGGGAGGACTCATGGATAAGCCCCGCGCGATCTCGCATTTCCTTTACTACCTCGAACATCACCCTGCCCTCGCCGGCCTCGACTCGGCGAAGGTATTGCTCGGCCACACGGCTGATTACGAAGCGCTGACCGGCGCCATCGCCGAACAGGCTGGCGATCATCCACGCTTCACGTTCAGCGCCCGACGCCTGGATCTGGAAAGCACCGCAGCGCTGACCTCGGCGATTACCGACAGCGATCTGTACATTTTCTTCTACGACTCTTCCACCTTGCCCAACCCGCGCCCTGACGGCCCGGAATTTATCCGCGCGCTGCAATCGGTGATGGCGGAAAACTGGAAGAAGTCGCTTCTGTTCAAGGATTACGGCGATTACTTCTTTGACACCTTCAGCATCGCCCCACAGCGAATTGCCGGGCTCAACAGCCACTTGATCCAGCGCATGTCCCAGGCCACCACGCTGAGCTTTACCGATGAGCACGGCTCACGGTTTGAAACACCTTTGAGCAGTATCAAGAAGTGGACCGACATCAACGGTGTCGGCAACTTCGACCTGGCGCCCGGTGAGATCGCGACTCACAGCGAAGAAATCAATGGCCATGTGAAGTTCAAGGGCACCTTCCTCAGCACCATCCCGTTTGCGCGCAAATATGGCGTGCTGGAGTCGCCGCTGGAGTTGTGGATCGAGAACTCGACCATCAGCCGCATCGCCACGGAGGTGCCGGGGCTGGAGCATGATTTCAACAAGTATCTGGACGCCAATCCGTCGAACCGGCGAATTGAGGAGTTGGGGATTGGCACCAATGAAGGCGTGAAGGATTTGTATGCGCGTAATGCCGGGTTCGAAGAGCGGCATTGTGGGTTGCATCTGGGGCTTGGGGGTGGGGCCAAGGGCAGTCATCATCTGGATCTGATCTTCTCCAGTGGGGTGTTGGCCCTGGATGAAAAGCCGGTGTTTGATGGACGATTTGTGTTCTGACCTTGAGTTTTGTGTTGAGGCCACCGACGTCATCGCGAGCAGGCTCACTCCTACAGGGGAACGCATTTCAAATTGTAGGAGTGAGCCTGCTCGCGATAGCAATCCCTCAGCCACCACAACACTTTCGCCAGACGAAAAAAAACGCCAACCCTGAGGTTGGCGCTTTCGCTTTAGCTTGAAGCTCAGAGCTGCCTCATTCCGGCTTCTTGCGACCGAAACCCGGGCGCTGGCCGGAACCAGCCGGTGCACCGCGACGCTTGCCCGATGGCTTGTCGCCGTCGACCAGTTTGATCCCCGGACGCTTCGGCGCAGGCTTGGCCGGACGCTTGTTGGTGGTGTCCGCCGGGCGATCTGCCACTGGCGTACCACGACCGGCAGGAGCACCACGCTCGCCACGCTCAGTGCGACCGTTGGCCGGACGCGGAGCGCGCTCGCCGTCACGGGCAACCGGCTTGCGACCTGGACGCTCGCCTTCGATCTGCGGCTCGCGACCTGGACGTGGACCGGTCGGCGCGCCAGCGGCTGGACGCAGAGTGCGTACGCGCTCGGTCTTGGCCATCGGCCGCGACGATTTGCGCTGCATACGCTCAAGCTTGTCTTTGCTCTTGGCATTCAGTTGCGGCATGGCAACCGGCGTCAGACCCACTTCAGCGCTGAGGATGTCGACTTCGTACTGGCTCATTTCGCGCCAGCGGCCCATCGGCAGGTCAGAGTTGAGGAACACCGGACCGAAACGCACGCGCTTCAGACGGCTGACCACCAGACCTTGCGATTCCCACAGACGACGAACTTCACGGTTACGGCCTTCCATCACCACGCAGTGATACCAGTGGTTGAAGCCTTCGCCGCCTGGCGCCTGCTTGATGTCGGTGAACTTGGCCGGGCCGTCTTCCAGCACGACGCCGGCCTTCAGGCGCTCGATCATTTCGTCGTCGACTTCACCGCGTACACGCACGGCGTACTCGCGGTCCATCTCGTAGGACGGGTGCATCAGACGGTTGGCCAGTTCACCATCGGTGGTGAACATCAGCAAACCGGTGGTGTTGATGTCGAGGCGGCCAATGTTGATCCAGCGCCCTTCTTTCGGACGCGGCAGCTTGTCGAACACGGTCGGACGGCCTTCCGGGTCGTCACGGGTGCAGATCTCGCCATCGGGTTTGTTGTACATGATCACGCGGCGGACCGACTCGGCGGCTTCTTCGCGCTTGATCACCTTGCCATCAATGGTGATGGCGTCGTGCATGTCGACGCGCAGACCGAGGGTGGCGTCTTTGCCATTGACCTTGATCCGGCCCTGGCTGATCCAGGCTTCTACGTCACGGCGCGAGCCGACGCCGATACGGGCGAGGACTTTCTGCAGTTTTTCGCCTGCTGGGCCGATTTCCTTGTCGTCTTTCTGAATGATGTCACTCATCTGGGCACCTCCCGGTGTGGTCTGTTCAGTCGCCTCGAAGTGAGCGCCTGAAGCATTGGAATCTGGGTTCCTGGCCGAAGGGATCGGCGAAGGGTCGCGAATCATACGCGGATGTGCGCTATCGCGCATCAGAGACTAGTCGATCAAGCCAAGGTTATTTCTTTTTCCGCCGACCGGCGCCGCCAAGTTTGATCAGCCGCAGGGCAGCTTCGGCCAGTACCGTACGCTTGTCGTCCTTGTCGAGTTTCTTCCAGGCCTTGATTTCGCGCTTGCTGCGGCCGCAACCGAGGCAGATGTCGTCGGTGAATTTGCAGACGCTGATGCACGGGTCTTTGGTTGAACTCATACCTACTCCAGAAACACACAAGGCCCTTGTAGGAGTGAGCCTGCTCGCGATAGCGGTGTGTCAGTCGACATCTTCTTGCCAGATATACCGCAATCGCGAGCAGGCTCACTCCTACAGTGGATCGCGGTGTTCTTGAGATCGCGTCAGTCTTCGAACTCGCGGCGTTCGGCTTCGATGGCTTCGGCCAGGGCTCGGGCCTCGGTTTCTTCTTCGCTCAGTTCGGGTTCTGGCGCGGATTGTTCGAGGGCGGCAACCGCAGCGAGAAGTTTTTCTCGCGCTTCAGCGACGCCGAGCACGTCCTCTTCAGGTTCGGCTTCAGGCTTCGCCTCGAGTTCAACCTCGATAACCGGCTCGGTGATTTCAGCTTCGGGTTCAGTCGTCGATGGTTCAACATCAGCACCATCGGCAGCATCACGCAGCAAGTCGTCGAAGTCGGTCTTGATTCCCTCCTCCATGCTGTCCAGTTCCAGCAGCAAGGTATGGAAACTGGTTTCTTCCTTCTCCTCTTCCGGCTCGGCGCTGGCATCGGCCAACTCCTGCAAGCCTTGCGGCACCGGCGCATCGTCGAAATCGAGCACTGGGTCGGTTTCCATCTCGCGCAGTTCGGCCAGCGGTGGCAGATCTTCAAGGTTCTTCAAATTGAAGTGATCGAGAAACGCCTTGGTTGTCGCAAACATCGCCGGTTTGCCGGGCACATCGCGGTAACCGACGATGCGGATCCACTCGCGCTCAATGAGGGTTTTGACGATGTTGCTGTTGACCGCCACGCCGCGCACATCCTCGATCTCGCCACGGGTGATCGGCTGGCGATAGGCGATCAGTGCGATGGTTTCCAGCAAGGCACGGGAATAGCGCTGCGGGCGTTCCTCCCACAGGCGTCCGACCCACGGCGAAAACTTCTCGCGGATCTGCAAACGGTAGCCGGACGACACCTCTTTGAGCTCGAACGCCCGGCCGTCGCAGGATTTGGCCAGCAACGTCAGGGCCTTCTTGAAGACCGGCGGTTCGGGCCGCTCGCCCTCTTCGAACAGTTCGTAGAGGCGCTCAAGGGATTGCGGCTTTCCCGAGGCCAACAGAAAGGCTTCAAGCAGGGGCGCCAGCTCGCGGGGTTCAGTCAGGTTCATGTTTCGACTCGTTATTCGGCTCGGGCTCGCACGTGGATCGGCGCGAACGGCTCATTCTGCACCAGCTCGACCAAAGATTCCTTGACCAGTTCAAGGATCGCCATAAAGGTCACCACCACACCAAGGCGGCCTTCTTCGGCGGTGAACAGTTCGACAAACGGCACGAAACCGCCGCCCTTGAGCCGTTCCAACACATCACTCATGCGTTCGCGGGTCGACAGCGCCTCGCGGCTGACCTGATGGCTTTCAAACATGTCGCCACGGCGCAGCACTTCGGCCATGCACATCAAAATCTCTTCCAACGCCACGTCGGGCAACAGCTTGCGTGCGCGGGCTTCAGGGGCGTCGAGCTTGGGCACCACGACGTCGCGGCCAACCCGGCTGAGGCCATCGATGCCTTCGGCGGCAGCCTTGAAGCGTTCGTATTCCTGCAAGCGACGGATCAGTTCGGCGCGCGGGTCGTCTTCTTCGTCTTCGACGGTTTCGGCGCGTGGCAGCAGCATGCGCGACTTGATTTCGGCCAGCATCGCGGCCATCACCAGATACTCGGCGGCCAGTTCCAGACGCACCGACTGCATCAACTCGACATAACCCATGTACTGGCGAGTGATTTCCGCCACCGGGATGTCGAGGATGTTGATGTTCTGTTTGCGGATCAAGTAGAGCAGCAGGTCGAGCGGGCCTTCGAAGGCTTCAAGAAAGACCTCCAGCGCATCCGGCGGAATGTACAGGTCCAGCGGCATTTCCATGACCGCCTGGCCATAGACCATGGCAAACGGCAGTTCCTGCTGGGCGCCGGCCTGGGGATCGACAACGGTTTCCACTGCGGACATTCAGGCCTCGACCATGAACGGCGTCGGATCGCCACAACCGACGCGAACCACTTCCGGGTCATCGCCAGTCAGATCGACCACGGTGGAGGCCTTGATGCCGCCGAAGCCACCATCGATGATCAAATCCACCTGATGTTCGAGCAACTGGCGCATTTCGTACGGATCGCTCAGCGGATCTTCATCACCCGGCATGATCAGCGTGACGCTCATCAGCGGCTCGCCCAGCTCTGCCAACAACGCCAGCGCAATCGGATGGCTGGGCACACGCAGGCCGATGGTGCGTTTCTTCGGATGCAGCAGCAGCCGGGGCACTTCGCGGGTGGCGTTGAGAATGAAGGTGTACGGCCCCGGCAGATGCGCCTTGAGAATGCGGAAGGTGCCGGTGTCGATCTTGGCGTAGTTGCCCAGCTGCGACAGGTCGCTGCAGATCAAGGCGAAGTTGTGCTTCTCATCGAGCTGACGCAAGCGTCGTACGCGCTCAATGGCGGTCTTGTCGCCGATCTGGCAACCGATGGCATAGGAAGAGTCCGTGGGATAAATCACCACCCCGCCCTTGCGGATGATCTCGACCGCCTGTTTGATCAGGCGCACTTGCGGGTTTTCCGGATGAATCTGGAAAAATTGACTCACATTCTCTACCTGTTCAGACGGCGGCAATAACTGTGTCATGTTTGAACCGACCCCACAGGGGTGGAAGGTCCTCGGGAACCGGCCGGTACTGGCCGATCTCGGACCAGCCGCCAGGGCCATGAAAATCACTGCCGGCGCTGACCAGCAGACCGAACTCACGGGCAAGGATTGCCAGGCTGCCCACCTGTTCCGCAGGCTGATGGCCATTGACCACTTCGATCGCATGCCCGCCTGCTTGAATATAGTCGGCAATCAGCTTTCGGCGCTTGCTGCGGGTGAAATCGTAGTGCCAAGGGTGTGCCAGGCTCACCCAGGCACCCGCCGCCCGCAGAGTGCCAACGGTGTCTTCCAGGGTCGGCCAGTGTTGCTTGACGTCGCCCAGCTTGCCGGCGCCGAGCCATTTGCGGAATGCCTCGGCGCGATCCTTTACAAAACCTTCACGCACCATCCAGTCGGCGAAATGCGGACGGGCCGGGGCGTTGCCGCTGTCGCCCAGTTCCTGCTGGATCTGCCGGGCGCCGTCGAGGGCGCCGGGCATGCCCTTGAGGGCGAGCTTGCGGCTTATTTCTTCCGACCGCAGCCAGCGACCATCGTGCAATTTGGCGATTGCCTCGACCAACGGCGCGGCGTTGACGTCGAAACCGTAGCCCAGCACATGAATGGTTGCGCCGCCCCAAGTGCAGGACAATTCGACGCCGTTGACCAGTTGCATCCCCAGTTCAGTGGCGGCCGTGCGCGCTTCGGCGAGGCCTTCGAGGGTGTCGTGGTCGGTCAACGCCAGGACTCGCACGCCGTTCTCGAACGCACGCGCAACCAGAACCGCAGGCGCCAGGGCGCCATCGGAGGCCGTGCTATGGCAGTGCAAATCAACATTCACGGGGAGTTGTAACCTCAAATCAGCTGGCGCTATCGCACGCCCATATGTTTGTTATTATGCCGCCACATCCGGCATCTGGCTCTCACTGTGAAACAATTCATCGATTTCATCCCGCTTCTGCTGTTCTTCATCGTCTACAAACTCGATCCACGCACCGTCGACGTCGCCGGTCATGAGTTGACTGTAGGCGGTATTTACAGCGCCACCGCGATGCTGATCATCAGCTCCCTGGTGGTGTACGGCGCCCTGTTCATCAAACAGCGCAGGCTGGAAAAGAGCCAATGGCTGACCCTGATCGCCTGCCTCGTCTTCGGTAGCCTGACCCTGGCTTTCCACAGCGAGACCTTCCTGAAATGGAAGGCCCCGGTGGTCAACTGGCTGTTCGCCGCCGCGTTCATCGGCAGCCACTTCATCGGTGACCGCCTGCTGATCAAGCGCATCATGGGCCATGCACTGACCCTGCCGGATCCGGTCTGGACCCGCCTGAACATCGCCTGGATCGCCTTTTTCCTGTTCTGCGGGGCCGCCAACCTGTTCGTCGCCTTCACCTTCCAGAGCATCTGGGTGGACTTCAAGGTGTTTGGCAGCCTCGGCATGACCGTGCTGTTCCTGGTCGGCCAGGGCATCTACCTGTCCCGTCACCTGCACGACGCCGATACCACAACACCAAAAACCGAGGACTGACATGCTCTACGCAATCATTGCCACCGACGTCGCCAACTCTCTTGAAGCGCGTCTGGCTGCCCGCCCGGCGCATCTGGAACGCCTGCAAGCGCTCAAGGGCGAAGGCCGCATCGTATTGGCCGGCCCGCACCCGGCCGTTGACAGCAATGATCCGGGCGCAGCGGGTTTCACCGGCAGCCTGATCGTCGCCGAGTTCGACTCCCTGAGCGCCGCGCAGGCGTGGGCCGATGCCGATCCGTACATTGCCGCTGGCGTTTATGCCAATGTGATCGTCAAGCCGTTCAAGCAAGTCCTGCCGTAAGAATTCCTGGCGGGTCAAAAGAAACCTGTGGCGAGGGAGCTTGCTCCCGCTGAGGCGCGAAGCGCCCCTCGCTTTTCAACTCAAGGCAATGGGACTGCTGCGCAGTCCAGCGGGAGCAAGCTCCCTCGCCACAATGACTCCCCAAGCTCTGAGTGTGAGGTGATTACGCCTCTCACCGCCTGCGACATTGCCTCTGGCAGTGAACCTTCCTGGTTCTTGCTGCTCTCAATCGCTCATTATTCTCGTTTGCCTGCCGACAACCTGCCCAATATCCATTTGGAAGCAGGTGTCGCGATGCGCAAGGGTCCGTTGTGTCTGATGTTGGTCACGTTGTCGATCATGGCGCCCGCCCATGGTGAGGAAACCAGCGAAGGCGGTAACTCCACGCCGTTGTCATTGAGCGCCGGCAGTCAGATCACCGAGTTGCAGCAGCGCCTCAAGGCCAGCGAGCAGCAGCGAGAAGAATTGAACAAACAACTGCAAAATGCTGACAACACACGCGAGAGCGCTCAGCTCGCCCGGCTGCGCCAAGAGAACCAGCGCCTCAAGCTGCAACTCAAGGAAGCCCAGGCCAGCCCGCTGCCGCGCCTGTTGACCGATCAACAGCAGTGGTTCGTTACCGGGGCCGGGGTAGCGCTATTGGCGCTGCTCTGCGGTATCTTTGCCAGTGGTGCAAGCCGAAAACGTCGGCAATGGTTAAATTGAGTGAGTCATGAGCGAGCTGTTACTGATTGATGATGACCAGGAGTTGTGTGAACTCCTGAGCAGTTGGCTGAGCCAGGAAGGCTTTCAGGTGCGTGCCTGCCACGATGGTCAGAGCGCCCGCAAGGCATTGGCGGAAACCGCCCCGGCGGCGGTGGTGCTGGACGTGATGCTGCCCGACGGCAGCGGTCTGGAACTGCTCAAGCAACTGCGCAACGATCACGCCGATCTGCCAGTGCTGATGCTATCGGCACGCGGCGAACCGCTGGATCGTATCCTCGGCCTTGAGCTGGGCGCCGACGATTACCTGGCCAAACCCTGCGATCCCCGTGAATTGACCGCGCGCTTGCGCGCCGTGTTGCGCCGCAGTCATCCGGCCGCCGTGTCGACTCAGCTTGAACTGGGTGACCTGAGTTTCAGCCCGATGCGCGGCGTGGTCAGCATCGATGAGAAAGAACTGACACTGACCGTTTCCGAAAGCCGTCTGCTCGAGGCGTTGCTCAAGCAACCCGGCGAGCCACTGGACAAACAGGAACTGGCGCAACTCGCTCTCGGCCGCAAACTGACTCTCTACGACCGCAGCCTCGACATGCACGTCAGCAACCTGCGCAAAAAGATCGGCCCCCACCCGGACGGTCGCCCGCGCATCGTCGCCCTGCGTAGCCGTGGCTACTACTACAGCCTGTAAATACTCACCTGTGGCGAGGGGAGCCTGCTCCCTCGCCACAGTGTTTTGTCAGGCTGATGACAAAGCGTCTTTACCCAAGCTTTACGCAGCACTGACCGCCGCTGACCTTGATCTCCGTAATCTGCACTCATCCGGAACGTACCGGGAACGAGACAAGGAGATACACCATGCGCAAGACTCTTATCGCTCTGATGTTCGCTGCCGCTCTGCCAACCGTCGCCATGGCCATGCCGCAAGACGGCGGCCCGATGGGAGGCCCGATGGACGGTGCTCGCCACGGCGGTCAGATGCACGGCATGCACGGCAAAGGCCCGTACAGCCAACTCGACCTGTCCCGCGAACAGCGTGAGCAGATCCGCAAGATCATGGGCGAGCAAATGCACGAGCGTAAGCAGACGGTCGACAAGTACCTGGAAAAACTCTCGCCGGCCGATCAGAAAGCCCTGAAAGACGAGATGGCCGCCAATCACAAGAAAGCCGAAGCCGATGTGCGTGCGGTATTGAAACCGGATCAACAGAAGAAATTCGACGAGATCCAGAAGAAACAAGCCGAACGCCGCGCCGAATGGGCCGAGTTCAAGGCGTGGAAAGCGCAACAGCCGCAAAAGGCGCAATAATGTTCTGACCCATGGCCCAACGGCTAACCCCGTTGGGCCTGTTTGCATTTGTCCCTGTAGGAGCTGCGGCACGCTGCGATCTTTTGATTTTGCTTTGAACAACAAGATCAAAAGATCGCAGCGTGCCGCAGCTCCTACAGGGGGATTTGTGTTTGATTGAGGATTTTCTGTGCGTTCATTGTTCTGGCGTATTCTCGCGAGCTTCTGGCTGGCCATTGCTCTGGTGGCAGGGCTTTCGATTCTGCTGGGGCACATGCTCAATCAGGACGCGTGGATTCTCAGCCGCCATCCGGGTCTCAACACTCTGGCCGCCGAGTGGACGCAAACCTACGAAGCTCAGGGCGAAGACGCCGCCCAGGACATCCTCGAACAACGCAAACGCCAGTATCACATCGACGTCCAGGTGCTCAACGAAAGCGGTGATCCGGTGGTGCGCGGCACCTTTCCGCGCCGCGCGGCAGCTTTCGAGGCACGACAGAACAACGATGACCGACGCCTGCCATGGCGGCGTCTGACGGACGAGTTCACCAGTGACAAAACTGGCGACACTTACCTGTTCATTTACCGCATCCCGCACCCTGAACTCGACGCCTGGCACCGCGAAAGCCTGCTCTGGCCGTTGAGCGCGCTGGGCATTGCGCTGGTGGTACTGACCCTGTTCAGTCTGCTGGTGACTTTCTCGATCACCCGCCCGCTCAGCCGTTTGCGCGGCGCGGTGCACGATCTGGGGCAGACCACCTATCAGCAAAACAGCCTGGCAAAACTGGCCAACCGTCGTGATGAATTCGGCGTGCTGGCCACCGATTTCAACCGCATGGGTGCGCGCCTGCAAAGCCTGATCGGCAGTCAGCGCCAGCTATTGCGCGATGTGTCGCACGAACTGCGCTCACCGCTGGCACGTTTGCGCATCGCCTTGGCGCTGGCAGAACGGGCCAATCCTGAAGAGCGGGAAAAACTCTGGCCACGCCTGACCCGCGAGTGCGATCGGCTGGAAGCGTTGATCAGTGAAATTCTGGTGCTGGCGCGGGTCGATGCCGACAATGCCAGCGCTGAAGACGTGGATCTGAATGCGCTGCTGGGCACCCTGCAGAAGGATGCGCAACTTGGCTCACCGGAGCAGACGGTGCGCCTGGAAGCTGAGCCGCAACTGAACCTCAAAGGCTGGCCGACGATGATTGAGCGGGCTGTCGACAACCTGTTGCGCAATGCCCAGCGCTTCAATCCTGAAGGTCAGGCTATTGAAATGCAGGCGTCGCGTCAGGGCGAAAAAATTGTCGTGAGTGTGCGTGACCATGGGCCGGGGGTGCAGGAAGAGCATCTGAGCCAGTTGGGCGAACCGTTTTATCGGGCGCCGGGGCAGACAGCCGCCGGACACGGGTTGGGACTGGCGATTGCGCGACGGGCGGCGGAACGGCATGGCGGCAGTCTGACGTTGGCCAATCATCCGCAGGGCGGGTTTATTGCCAGCCTCGAATTGCCGCTGGTGCCCGGTGCAGTGGTTCAACTCTAGGTAAAATTGTGGGAGCGAGCCTGCTCGCGAAAGCGGTGTGTCAGCCAATGTAAAGGGTGTCTGACACACCCTCTTCGCGAGCAGGCCCGCTCCCACATTTGATCGGTGGTGTCAGGGCTTAGCGGGCCAGGCGCTGACGAACTCGTTCAGATCAACCTTCTCCGCCACACGCGGCTCTTTCTGCGGTGTGCCGAGGTAGAGAAACGCAATCACCTCTTCACCTTCCGTCAGGCCCAAGCCTTTGGCCACGTGGCTGGAATACGCCAGATCGCCCGTGCGCCACACAGCACCAATTCCCTGCGCATACGCCGCCAGCAGAATCCCGTGCGCCGCACACCCGGCTGCGAGCAGTTGCTCGGCCTTCGGGTACTTGACGTGTTCCTGCAGTTTGGCAATCACCACGACCACCAGCGGCGCCCGCAGCGGGCCGTTGCGGGCCTTGTCGATCATCGCTTCGGTGACTTCGCCTTCCTGCATTTGCGCAGCCTCGGCCAGCAACTCGCCCATCTGCTCGCGCGCCGTGCCTTCAACTGTCAGGAAGCGATACGGCTGCAAATGGCCGTGGTCCGGTGCCCGCAGAGCGGCGGCAAACAGCGCTTCGCGTTGCTCGGCAGTGGGGGCCGGTTCGACCAGTCGGGGAACGGAAACACGGTTGAGCAAAGCGTCGAGAGCCTGCATCGGCCACCTCCTGAGAAAAATGTGCGGCTATTCTAGCTGCATCTGCCAACGGGATGCCGGTTTACATGCCCTGCCCCACGGGTAGAATGGCGCCCTTCCCACATCAGCCCGAGCGGACTTCATGGCGTTGCCGACCTTACGGATCATTGGTTTCATCATCGGCATCTTCCTGATCACCCTGGCCGTCGCCATGGTTGTGCCCATGGCCACGCTGGTGATTTTCGAACGCACCAGCGATCTGCCGTCGTTCCTCTGGGCAAGCATGATCACCTTCGTCGCCGGCCTTGCGCTGGTGATTCCCGGCAGGCCCGAACACATTCATCTACGCCCGCGCGACATGTATTTGCTGACCGTCACCAGTTGGCTGGTGGTGTGTATTTTCGCCGCGCTGCCGTTTCTGCTGACCCAGCACATCAGCTACACCGACTCGTTTTTCGAAAGCATGTCCGGCATCACCGCCACCGGTTCAACCGTGCTCAGCGGACTCGACACCATGTCGCCCGGCATCCTGATGTGGCGCTCGCTGCTGCACTGGCTGGGTGGTATCGGCTTTATCGGTATGGCGGTGGCGATTCTGCCGTTGCTGCGCATCGGTGGCATGCGTCTGTTTCAGACCGAGTCTTCGGATCGCTCGGAAAAAGTCATGCCACGCTCGCACATGGTGGCGCGGCTGATTGTGGCGGCGTATGTCGGCATCACCATTCTCGGCAGCCTGGCGTTTTGGTGGGCCGGGATGAGCCCGTTCGATGCGATCAACCACGCGATGTCGGCGATTTCCACTGGCGGGTTCTCGACATCCGACCAGTCGCTGGCCAAGTGGACTCAACCGGCGGTGCACTGGGTTGCGGTGGTCATCATGATTCTCGGCAGCCTGCCGTTCACCCTGTACGTTGCGACGTTGCGCGGCAACCGCAAGGCGTTGATCAAGGATCAACAGGTGCAGGGTTTGCTCGGCATGTTGCTGGTGACCTGGCTGGTGCTCGGCACCTGGTACTGGTGGACGACCAATCTGCATTGGCTGGAAGCCTTACGGCATGTGGCGCTGAACGTGACGTCAGTCGTCACCACCACCGGTTTCGCCCTTGGCGACTACAGCCTGTGGGGCAACTTTTCGCTGATGCTGTTTTTCTACCTGGGTTTCGTCGGCGGCTGTTCCGGGTCGACGGCGGGCGGGATCAAGATCTTTCGTTTCCAGGTCGCCTATATCCTGCTCAAGGCCAACCTTAACCAACTGATTCACCCGCGTGCAGTGATCAAGCAGAAGTACAACGGTCATCGCCTCGATGAAGAGATCGTGCGTTCGATTCTGACGTTCTCGTTTTTCTTTGCGATCACCATCTGCGTGATCGCCCTGCTGCTGTCGCTGCTCGGGGTCGACTGGATGACCGCCCTGACCGGCGCTGCCAGTACCGTGTCCGGCGTCGGCCCGGGGCTGGGCGAGACCATCGGCCCGGCAGGCAACTTTGCCACCCTGCCGGATGCTGCCAAGTGGATCCTGTCGTTCGGCATGCTGCTCGGCCGACTGGAGATCATTACGGTGTTTGTGCTGTGTATTCCGGCCTTTTGGCGTCACTGATCACATTCGGCGCCTGTAACAGCCGCGCCCGGTAATCACCGGGCGTGGTGTCGAACCAGCGACGGAAGGCGCGGAAGAAGTTGCTCGGATCGGCAAAACCCAACAGATAGGCGATTTCCAGCAAGGTCATGCTCGGTTGCGCCAGATATTGCTCGGCCAGTTCGCGGCGGGTGTCATCGAGCAACTGCTGAAAACTTGTGCCCTCCTCCTGCAAACGGCGCTGCAAGGTGCGTTGCGACAAATGCAAAGTCTGCGCAACGGTATCGCGCTTGGGTTCGCCCTGGGGCAGCAAGCGGCAGAGCACCTGCCGGGCCTTGTGGGTCACTCGACTTTCGGAAAACCGTGCCAGATATTCCCCGGCAAACCGGTCATGCAGCAACGCCATCGCCTCATTGGCCGTGGGCAGCGGTGCTTCCATGTCAGCGCGCTCGAAAATCAGCGCATCGTACGGCGCGTTGAACATCAGCGGTGCATGGAAAGCCTGTTTATAGGGTTGCAGATCTGCCGGCTCGTCACCTTGCACCAGCACTTTTACCGGGTGCAGCGTGCGCCCGGTCAACCAGCCACACAGGGCCAAAGCGCAGGCCAGCGAGGCTTCGGCACTTTGCCGGGTCGGTGGCAGGTGATCGCCGTGCACCGTCAGGATCAGCGCGTAACCGTCTTCGAGCAGACGAAAACTCAGGTCAGCGCTTTCGGCAATGATCCGCTGATAACGCACCAGTCGCTGGAAACCTTCGGCCAGGGTATTGCTGGACATCAGCGCGTAGCCGGCGACATGAAACGACGCCGGTCGCACCACTTTGCCCATGTTCAGGCCGATCGCCGGATTGCCGGACAGCTCGACCGCCCGTTGCCAGAGTCGGGTCATGGAATCTTGCGGGAAGCGCGCATCCGGATCATCCAGGGCGGAGTAATCGAGCCCCAATTGCTTGAACAGTACCCGGCAATCCAGGCCGTCCATCTCCAATGCTTTGACAATCCCCATCGCCCAGCTTGCAGAAGTTGTTCGTTCGCTCATGGCGTTTTTCTTTTACATGAGGGGCCGCATGCTACGGCCTGATTTGCGAAGGATACTAAAGTGGCGCCGATTGTCACTGGCCCACGCCAATGATCACTCTAGACTCAAATAAGCTACCCGCAGAACAACTCGTCGCCAGAACAATAACCACAGAGATCGCGGTCGTGGAAAACATCAAGCATTTCAATAGCTTCGCCGAGTTCTATCCGTATTACCTCAGCGAACACAGCAACAGTACCTGTCGTCGGCTACATTTCATCGGCACGACACTGGTGATTTTTATTCTCGCCATGACCATCGCCAAGGGTGCATGGCTACTGTTGCTGGCCCTGCCGCTGGCCGGTTACAGCTTCGCCTGGGTCGGGCATTTCTTCTTTGAAAAGAACCGCCCGGCGACGTTTCAGCATCCGCTGTACAGCCTGTTCGGCGACTTCGTCATGTATCGCGACATGATCCTCGGTCGCGTGGCCTTCTGAACAACAACATTGAGGATGGCCGATGAACGCCAGCGCCCGCTTCACCCATATGCAGGATGGCACCCAGGAAGACTGGGCGATCATCGCTGCAGATTTCAGTGCCTACGCCAGGCAATTGCCGTCACGGATCATGACCCACCTGAAATTGCTCGAAGGTGATTTCGGCGGTTTCCCGGTGGATCGCCTGACCCATTCGCTGCAAACCGCGACCCGCGCCTTCCGTGACGGGCGGGACGAGGAATACGTGGTGTGTGCGTTGCTGCACGACATTGGCGACACGCTGGGCTCGTACAACCATCCGGACATTGCGGCGGCGATTCTCAAGCCGTTCGTCAGTGCCGAGAATCTGTGGATGGTCGAGAAACACGGGGTGTTTCAGGGTTACTACTTCTTTCATCACTTGGGCATGGATCGACACCTGCGCGAGCAGTTCAAGGAACATCCGCAGTTTCAGGCGACCGCCGAGTTTTGCGCCAAGTACGACGCGGCGGCGTTTGACCCGGCGTATGACACGCTGCCGCTGAGCTTCTTTGAGCCGATGATGCAGCGATTGTTTGCCCAGCCGAAGAACTCGATCTACAAAGCTGCCATGGAAGAACACGCCCCAGCTTGATGTTGCCTGTTCCGGCCTCATCGCTGGCAAGCCAGCTCCCACAAGTTTTATGTACGCCGCAAACCCTGTGGGAGCTGGCTTGCCAGCGATGAGGCCCTCGCAACCACCCGAGAATCAGGCGAGCTCGGCGACTTTGGCAGCCTTGAGCTCCGCCTCGCGCGCCTGCGCATCCGCCAGCCGGTACAACTCGATCGTGCCATCCCAATGCTCGATCAACGCTGTGCACGACTCCACCCAATCGCCGCAATTGAGGTAATCCACCTCACCGACCTTGCGGATCTCGGCATGGTGAATATGCCCGCACACCACGCCGTGCAGTTCGCGCTTCACGCATTCATGGGCGATGGCTTCTTCGAAATCACTGATAAAACTCACTGCGGTCTTCACCTTGTGCTTCAAATACGCCGACAGCGACCAGTAACCGTAGCCATACCGGGCGCGCCAATGATTGAGCCAGCGATTGAGCGTCAGGGTGAACTCGTAGGCCGAATCACCGAGAAAGGCCAGCCAGCGGTGATAACGGGTGATCACATCAAACTGGTCACCGTGAATCACCAGCAGGTGCCGACCGTCCGCCGTGACGTGCACCGCCTCGTCGACCAACTGAATGTTGCCCAGAATCAGTTTCGAATAGCGGCGCAGGAATTCGTCGTGGTTGCCGGTGACGTAGATCACCTCGGTGCCGCGTTTGCTCATGGTCAGCAAGCGGCGGATCACGTTAGTGTGCGCCTGCGGCCAGTACATGCCGCCGCGCAGTTTCCAGCCGTCGATGATGTCGCCGACCAGGTAGATCTTGTCGGCATGGTAGCCCTTGAGAAATTGCGACAAGTGCTCGGCCTGGCAATCCCGCGTGCCCAAGTGCACGTCAGAAATCCACAAGGTGCGCACCCGTTGTTTGCGGCTGGGTTTGGCGAGCTCGGCGCTGGTCATGGGCAACCCTCTACGATGTTTTCGCCAGAGTGCGCCCGTCCGGTTAATCGACCATGACAGGCGCGAGTCAGTCGTGTGACAGCGCAGCCCAGTGGCGTCGGTGTAGACTGGCTGCCTGCCCGGAGACTTGCCATGCGACCGATTCTCACCTTGCGTCAATACACCCGCGATCTGATCGTCCACAGCCACGACCATGCCCAACTGGTGTTTGGCCTGTCCGGCGCGCTGGATTTCGAGGTCGAGGGTTGCGGTAGCCAAGTGCGGCAGCAGAGCTTCGTGGTGATTCCATCCGGCGCCCATCACGCCTGCGGCAGTCCGCAGGGCAGTCGCTGTCTGGTGCTGGATATTCCTGACGGGCAATGGATTGCCGATTCGCTCGGTGATCATGCCGAGGCCAGCCGCCGCTTGCTCGACAACCCGGCTCGTCTGTCGCTGGATTCCGGGCAAAGCCAATTGGTCAGTTGGCTGGCGAACAGCCCGGTCAGCGACCCGCTGATTGCCCAGCAAGGTGCGGTGCTGCTGCTGGCCAGCCTCAATCATGCGCAACCGGTCGAACTCGCCGCCCGCTGCCTGCCCTATGCGGCCCTGGATGCGCACATCGAACTGAATGCCGCTTATCCGCTGCAGGTCGCCGATCTGGCGCGGGTCGCCGGTTTATCCAGCGCGCGCCTGCATGCACGATTCATGGCCGAATGTGGTCAGACGCCGATGGATTACATTCGCAGTCGACGCCTGCATAAAGCTGTCGGCCTGTTGCGCGAAACCACGCTGCCCATCGGCGAAATCGCCAGTCGGGTCGGCTATAGCTCGCAAAGCGCCTTCTCTGCCGCCGTCCTACGCGAATTCGGTTCATCGCCCGGCCAACTGCGGCGCGATTCCTACAACAAAAAACGATAGTCCGCCGACAGACTTATTGGCCTCGACACGTTTCAATGCAGGTTGAATTTGAGTTTGAGATAGAAGGATTGCAATGACTCCGCGTACCGCCCTTGGCGCCCTGCATATCGGTGCTCTGATGTTCGGCCTGACCGGTGTGTTCGGCAAACTCGCCGCCGCCTCGCCCGCTGTTATCGTTTTCGGACGAGCCGCTTTCGCTGTACTTGCTTTGGGATTTTTCGCCCGTTTCGCCAGTCAGCACGGCTGGCAAAAACTGCAAGCGGTGGACTGGCGGCGTCTCGCCCTGAGCGGCGTATTACTGGCCGGACACTGGGTGAGCTTTTTCATCGCGGTGAAAGTCGCCGGAGTGGCCATTGCCACCCTGGGTTTTGCCAGTTTTCCGGCATTCACGGTGATTCTCGAAGGACTGATTTTCCGCGAACGCATCCGCGCCAATGAAATCGTGCTGGTGGTGTTGGTCAGCGTCGGCCTGATCCTCGTGACTCCGGCGTTCGATCTGGCCAGCGGCGCAACCACGGGTTTACTCTGGGCGGTGTTGTCGGGCCTGTTGTTCGCTCTGCTGTCGCTGACCAACCGCGCCAGCTCCGGACGCATCCCGGCGGTGCAGGCGGCGCTGTGTCAGAACGTGGTGGTGGCGCTGTGTCTGCTACCGGTGGCGGCGCCGCAACTGAGCGAGGTGCGCGCACTGGACTGGTTGTGGATCGCCCTGCTCGGCGTGTTCTGCACCGGCGTCGCCCACAGCCTGTTCGTTGCCAGCCTGGCGGTGATCAAGGCGCGCACCGCCGCGGTGGTGTTTGCGATGGAGCCGGTTTACGGCATCACCGTCGCCTGGCTGCTGTTCGATGAAAACCCGACGTTTCGGATGTTGATGGGCGGCGCACTGATCATCGTCGCCATCGTCGTATCAGCGCGAATGTCAGGCAACTCCAGCAAAAAAGCCGTCGCTGCCGAGGTCGCGTCTCACTGAGTGCGGTCGTTGTGGCCGAGGTCGCGGTCAGGATCGATCTGATCGCGAACGCGCTGCTTCAACACTTTCGCCTCGGGGAAACCGCCGTCAGCCTTGCGTTCCCAGATCTGCACGCCCGCGCAGGTAATCTGGAATACCCCGCCGGTACCCGGCACCAGCGACACTTTGCCCAGGTCATCACCAAAGGTGCTGAGCAGTTCCTGCGCCAGCCACGCGGCGCGCAGCAGCCACTGGCATTGGGTGCAATAGGTAATGACGACTTCGGCTTTTGCGGCAGACATGTTCACTGAAACTCCTGAGACAGAGGGCGCCGCTATAATAGCCGGCTTTATCGCTTGCCCCGAGACTCACAATGCGCCGTCCGCTGTTCTGCCTGCTGCTTGGTTTCCTTCCACTGTTCGTTTGCGCCACTGAAGCGCCACGACCGAAAGTCGGCCTGGTGCTGTCCGGCGGTGCCGCTCGCGGGCTGGCGCACATCGGCGTGCTCAAGGCACTGGAAGAACAAGGCATCAAGATCGATGCGATCGCCGGCACCAGCATGGGCGCGGTGGTCGGCGGCCTGTATGCCTCGGGTTACAAGATCGATGAACTGGAAAAACTCGCCCTCGGCATCGACTGGCAACAGGCGCTGTCCGACGCGCCGCCCCGGGAGGACGTGCCGTTCCGACGCAAGCAGGATGACCGCGACTTTCTGGTCAAACAGAAACTCAGTTTTCGCGACGACGGCAGCCTCGGCCTGCCACTCGGCGTGATTCAGGGGCAGAACCTGGCGCTGCTGCTGGAAAGCCTGCTGGCCCACACCAGTGACACCCGTGATTTCGACAAACTGCCGATCCCGTTCCGCGCCGTGGCCACCGATATCGCCAACGGCGAGAAAGTGGTGTTCCGCAAAGGCCACCTGCCGCAGGTGATCCGCGCCAGCATGTCGATCCCGGCGGTGTTCGCCCCGGTCGAACTCGATGGTCGACTGTTGGTGGACGGCGGCATGACCGACAACATCCCGCTGGATGTCGCACGGCAGATGGGCGTCGATATCGCCATTGTGGTCGACATCGGCACACCGCTGCGCAACCGCAAGCAACTGACCACCGTGGTCGATGTGCTCAACCAGTCGATCACCCTGATGACGCGGCGCAATTCCGAAGAACAACTGGCCGCCCTCAAACCGACCGACGTGTTGATCCAGCCGGCCCTGGCCAGCTTCGGCGTCACCGATTTCGGTCGCGCCCAAGAGATGATCGATGCCGGTTATCGTGCCACCCGAATCCTTGACGTCCGCCTCGCCCGACTCAAGCCGAGCGAGCCTCAGGACGCCGAACTCGACGCCGCCCGCGCGCCCGGCCAACGCACACCGATCATCACCGCAATCAAGGTCGAGAACGACTCGAAAGTCGACGACGATGTGATCCGCTACTACATCCGTCAACACATCGGCGAGCCTCTGGATCTTGGCCGTTTGCATTCAGACATGGGCACCTTGTACGGCCTCGACTACTTCGAGCAGGTGCAATATCGCGTGGTGCACAAGGGCCAGGATCACACGCTGGTCATCAGCGCCCGAGGCAAGCGCAGCGGCACCGATTATCTGCGAGTCGGCTTGAACCTGTCGGACGACATGCGCGGCGACAGCGCCTTCAATCTCGGTGCCAGTTACCGCATCAACGGTATCAATCGCCTCGGCGCGGAATGGCTGACCCGGGCGCAGCTTGGCGACAAACAGGAGCTGTACAGCGAGTTCTATCAGCCACTGGACGTCGGTTCGCGTTACTTCATTGCGCCCTCGGTGGTGTTCGAAGCACAGAACG
Organism: Pseudomonas sp. NPDC087598; assembly: GCF_044743525.1. Lineage (NCBI taxonomy): Bacteria > Pseudomonadati > Pseudomonadota > Gammaproteobacteria > Pseudomonadales > Pseudomonadaceae > Pseudomonas > Pseudomonas sp. NPDC087598. Next base: position 34,457 of record NZ_JBIUWQ010000061.1, read on the forward strand.
TCGATGCAGTCCTCGACAATGATCCGATCGCCCAGTATCGCGTCGAGCGCTACGGCATGGCGTTGAACTTCGGCCGGCAAATCGGCAACAACGGTGAAGTGCGTTTCGGCGTCGGCGAAGCCTGGGGCAAGGCGGATGTGCGGATCGGCGATCAGGATCTGCCCAGCGAAAACTTCAACGAAGGCTTCTACTCGCTGAAATATTCCTACGATTCGCTGGACAACGTTTACTACCCCCACGAAGGCAAGGACATCAGCCTGACGTTCCTGCAATTCGAGCCAAGCCTGGGTTCGGATACGCGCTATCGACAGTGGGAGTTCAAACTCGACAAGGCGATGAGCCGCGGGCCAGACACACTGATTCTGGGTGGACGCTATGGCCGTACCCTCGACGACACCAACGTGGTGACGTCGAGCTTCCTGCTCGGCGGTGCGCGGCAATTGTCGGGGTTCCGCGAGGATGCGATTTCCGGGCAGAACGTCAGTTTGATGCGTGCGGTTTATTACCGTCGACTGACACCGCGCTCGTACCTGCCGCTGGACTTCCCGCTGTATGCCGGTGCTTCGCTGGAACGTGGACGGGCGTGGAACAACGATAATGAGTTCGACAGCGGCTACATCAATGCGGCGAGTGTGTTTATCGGTTTCGATACGCCGCTGGGGCCATTGAATTTCAGTTATGGGCTCAATGATGCGAATGAGCAGGCGGTGTACCTGAATCTGGGCCAGACCTTCTGATCACTACCCCCGGATTGATGGCGCCTGATGATTCGTCTTCGCGAGCAGGCTCGCTCCCACAGGGAATGCGTTCCAACTGTGGGAGCGAGCCTGCTCGCGAAGGCGTCAGGACGGTCAGTGCCAACAACGCCCGACATTCAAATCAACGAATCCCCGCCAACAACGTCCTGGCGGTTTGCTTCAATGGCTCATCCCCTTCCTTGAGCAACTCATTGAGCAACGCAATCGCGCTGTCGATGTCTCCGTCATCAATGCAGGTCTGTGCCTGTTCGAGCTTCCCGGCACCCGCCGCTGTTTCTGGCTCCGACATCTGCAGATCCAGCGGCTCCAGCGGCTCCAGCGCGAGCGATGGCTCTGGATCAGCAAACTCATCGAGAAAATCATCGTCCAGTGGTTGCGCATCCGGCTCGGGGATCCACTCGAGTTCGGCGTCCTCGCTGACCGTGGTCTCCGGCAGTTCAAAGCCCTGCGGCAACACTTGCAGGCTGGAACTGAAAGCGGAATCTGCGACGGATGGCTGAATCGGCGTCGACCGGCTGTCATTCAGATCCCAACTGGAATCCATCGACAATTCGTCCAGATTCAATTCGAAATCATCCTCGGGAGGCGTAGGCTCAGGAGCAGCGATGACGATGGGGGCTACGCTGGCGACCACTGGCGCGACTGCCGCCAACGGTGCAACAGCCGCCAGTTTCGGATGCCGGGCGCGGACGTCCTGTAAGGATTGCGCATCCACGCCAAGCGCTCGCGAATGACTTTCCTGTTGCTCGAACGCCGCGCTATCACCCTGACGCCCCAGCACTTCCAGCAATTGCAGACCCAGATCGACGCGCTCGGGCTCCTTGTGCAACGCATCGCGCAACAACCCGGCCGCCTCGCCAAGTCGCCCATAGGCCAGGTAGATCCCCACCGCTTCCAACACATCACCAGCCGCCGGTTCTTCTCGCTGTTCAGCCACAGCGTGAGCCCTGACGGGACGACTATCTTCGGCTTCATCAACATCCGGTTCATTGCGCAGCGGCAGGATCGGCAGCGGTGCAACGCCTTGCAGCTGCTGTTGGCGTCGGCGATGAACAAACAACGCGGCCAGAACCCCCAGCAACAACACCAGCCCCCCGAGCAGCGGCCAGCTCAAACCTTCATCCGGGGATTCGACGGGTGCAGCAACAGGCGTTGGCGTCGGTGTGACGACCGGTGCCGGCAGGGCTTTCTGCTGTTCGGCGAGGCGCGTCTGCAAATCACTGACCTGCTTCTTGCCGTCGGCAATCTGCACATCCTGCGCCTGCAGTTTTGCGTTCAACTCGTCGAGAGACTTTTGTAACTGCTGGTTCTGCAACACGCTGGCGGCCAGTTGTTCGGCCAGTGCATCGTTGGCCGGGGCTGCTACGGGCGGCGGCGCAGCTGGTGTGTCGCGTTTGCCCTGCGCCCCCTGCGGCGGCGCAGTGATGGGTTCGACCGTGGGAAACGCCGAGGATTGCGCGCGCGGATCCGGCTCATCGGTGGCCGGCACGATACCCGGCGAGCCCGGCGGATCGATCAGCACCGTGTACTCGCGCAACAAGCGGCCGTTGGGCTGATTCAGTTGCACAAGGAAATTCAGAAAGGGCTCATTGACCGGTTTGCTGGAGGTCACCCGGATCATCTGGCGATTGCCATGCAGGATCGGCGTGAACTTCAGGTCGCTGAGAAAGAACACCCGCTCGACCCCGGCACGACCAAACTCGTCTGCCGTGGCCAAGCTCACTGAAAGATCGTTCTGCGTCAGACCACCAACATCGAGCAGCGCGATATCGGCCTTGAGCGGCTGATTGAGAGCGGAATGAACCGTGATGTCACCCAGCCCCAGGGCCAGTGACAAGGTTGAATAGCCGACGGCGCCAGCGACCATAAGTCCTCTGGCGCAAACGCGCAGTACCACGTGCCAACTTGCGAGCATGAGCATCCCTTAAATAAGCAAAACCGACTTCTATGCGTTCGCACATCCGGTACGAACACGATATTGCCCAGTAGTTCTTATAGTCTGCCCAGCGCGATCTCTCAAAAAACCGGCACGCGGTTATGCCTCAAGATTTTTCCAGATTGGCCAGAATGTGCCCGTGAACACGCATGCAGACCTTCATATCCGCCTCATCGATACCGACGAACAGTTCGCTGCGCAGTTGTGTGGCGATGGTTTCAATTTGTTCGATCAGTGGCAGCGCCGGGGCGCAGAGGACAATCTTTTTCGCCCGGCGGTCTTCCATCACGGACTGGCGTTGCACCAGACCCTGGCTTTCCAGACTATCGAGCAAGCGGGCAAGAGTCGGCCCCTCGACGCCGACGCTTTGCGCCAGCTCACGCTGGGTCGGCGCCTCTTCGAAACGCGCCAGATGCAGCAGCACCAGCCAGCGCGCCTGAGACAGGCCGAGCCCAGCCAGACGCCGGTCCAGTTCGGCACGCCAGCCGCGGGACATCTGGGCCAGTTGCATGCCAAAGCGGTGTTGATCGGTTAACGGCATAAAACACTCATGATTAGACTGAAGTAATAGAGAAAAACTAATTATTAGTCAGCTAAGCATGAGCTGCAGCTATAGGCAAGTGGCGGTCTGTACTGAATCGTTACATCTTGAGAAGCCCCTCACCCTAAACCTCTCCCGGAGGGAGAGGGAACTGAATGGGGGATGCTGAAGAAATACGCTGACCTGAAAGTGCTTTAGCGAATCCATAATCCACGCAGTTTTTCAGGTCGACGTATAGCGCAAGACATCACGGTCGGCCCCCTCTCCCTCTGGGAGTGTATGTACCGGAGACATGGTGGACACATGTTCGGAGACATGGTGGACGGTTTTAGATCTTCTTACCTGCCGTCACGATCTGCAAGTTCA
>NZ_JBIUWQ010000062.1:0-7059 GCF_044743525.1 Pseudomonas sp. NPDC087598
AATGATAACCCATACAACAAGTAATATACAGAAATGAGTATGCGTAGCCAGGTTTACGGATCCATCGACATCAACCTTGAAGAGCTGATCGATCGCAAGATCTATCGCTTCGTCGGCCACGCAGCGGCTTACGCTTACCTGGCCATGAAAGACGCCATTGCTGACTCCGGCCTGACCGAAGAGCAAGTGTCCAACCCGCGTACCGGTCTGATCGCCGGCTCCGGCGGTGCTTCCACGCTGAACCAGATGGAAGCGCTGGACATCCTGCGCGAGAAAGGCGTGAAACGCGTTGGCCCATACCGCGTAACGCGGACCATGAGCAGCACCGTTTCCGCTTGCCTGGCCACGCCATTCAAGATCAAGGGCCTGAACTACTCCATCGCTTCTGCCTGCGCCACCAGTGCTCACTGCATCGGTACCGCAATGGAACAGATCCAGATGGGCAAGCAGGACATCGTTTTTGCCGGTGGCGGTGAAGAAGAGCACTGGAGCCAATCGTTCCTGTTCGACGCCATGGGCGCACTGTCCAGCAAGCGCAACGACACCCCGGAACAGGCTTCGCGTGCCTACGACAAAGACCGTGATGGTTTTGTCATCGCCGGCGGTGGCGGCATGGTCGTGGTTGAAGAGCTGGAACACGCTCTGGCCCGTGGCGCGAAGATCTACGCAGAAATCGTTGGCTACGGCGCGACCTCCGACGGCTACGACATGGTTGCCCCGAGTGGCGAAGGCGCGATCCGCTGCATGCAGATGGCGATGTCCACCGTTGATACCCCGATCGACTACCTGAACACCCACGGCACTTCGACTCCGGTCGGCGACGTCGCGGAAATGAAAGGTGTGCGTGAAGTGTTCGGCGACAAGGCTCCAGCGATCAGCTCGACCAAGAGCCTGTCCGGTCACTCCCTGGGCGCCGCTGGCGTTCACGAAGCGATCTATTGCATGCTGATGATGGAAGGCAACTTCATTGCCGGTTCCGCCAACATCGACGAGCTGGACCCTGAAGTGGCCGATCTGCCGGTGCTGACCAAGACCCGCGAGAACGCCACCATCAACACCGTGATGAGCAACAGCTTCGGCTTCGGCGGCACCAACGCCACGCTGGTGCTGAAGCGTTGGGAAGGCAAGTAATTCCCTGCTGCTGAGCCACACATGAAAACGCCCCGACTGGTTCGGGGCGTTTTTTTTGCCTGCGACAATCGTCATGACTCAACACAAATCCCCTGTAGGAGTGAGCCTGCTCGCGATAGCGGTGGATCAGCCAACATCGTCGGCGACTGACATTGCGCAATCGCGAGCAGGCTCACTCCTACAGGGGTTTTCGGTGCTCTGAAAATGAAACTTCTGTCATGAAACTTTGCGCCCTGCGACCGAATGTCGCGGATTTAGCGGGCTGTAGCACTGTTGCGTTTCACGCAAGAATACGTTGCACGAATCAAGCGTTTACTTAGCAAGCTAACAAATTATATAAAAGAGTCCTGCACACGCCTTGCTGCAGATAACTTGAGATTTGGAGCTAGCAGATGACTGTAAAAGTAACTGAACGCGACGATTCACACATGTCCCACGAAGGCGTAGCCGCCGGTATCCGCATCTGGGATGTGCATCAACAAGACTTGCTGGTCGGCATGTTCCACAACGAGATCGATGCCCACAACTACAAGGCCGAACTCGAAGTGCAAGAGCAACAACGGGACTTGCAATCCGCCTGATTCAACCACAGCATTGAAAACGAAAAACCCCGCCATCAGCGGGGTTTTTCGTTGTTACAGCTTTATCGATTTACCACATCAGATCGTCAGGGATCTGATAGGCCGCGTACGGATCGTCCTCGCTGCTGACCTCTTCAGTCTGCACATTGAGCTGCACGATACGCTGCGGATCGCGCTCCTGGATCTTCAGGGCCGCTTCACGCGGGATCACTTCGTAGCCGCCGGCATGATGGACGATCGCCAGCGAACCGCTGCTGAGCTTGTTGCGCATCAGCGTGTTGACCGAAATGCGCTTGACCTTCTTGTCATCGACGAAGTTGTAGTAGTCCTCGGTGGTCAGCTTCGGCAGACGCGAGACTTCGATCAACTGCTTGACCTGCGCAGCACGCGCCTTGGCTTCAGCCTTTTCTTTCTGCTGACGGTTCAGCTCCTGGTCGCGCTTGACCTTCTCGGCCATGGCTTCCTGGGCAGCGCGCTGCTGCGAATCATCCAGTTCGATCTGGCCTTTGTGGGCCAGACGCTGCTGCTTCTGCTTGTCCTTGCTGACCTGCTTGGCCTGCTTTTGGTTGACCAGACCTGCTTTGAGCAACTGATCGCGAAGGGAAATACTCATGTGCTTACTCACTTGGGCAGTTGCTCAGCCGCAGCTAGGCAAATTCTTTTCCTGACGTTTGGCTTCACCCCACAGGGCGTCCAACTCTTCGAGGGTGCAATCTTCTATGGGACGGTGGGTATCGCGCAATGCCTGTTCGATAAAACGGAAACGTCTTTCAAATTTGCCATTGGCGCCACGCAGTGCAGTTTCCGGATCGACCTTCAGATGCCGGGCCAGATTGACCACGGAAAACAGCAGATCGCCTATCTCTTCCGCGACCGCTTCGGGATCGTTTTCGGACATGGCTTCGAGCACTTCATCGAGCTCTTCGCGGACCTTGTCGAGCACCGGCAAGGCGTCCGGCCAGTCGAAACCGACCTGCCCGGCGCGCTTCTGCAACTTGGCTGAACGGGACAATGCCGGCAGCGTTGCCGGCACATCATCGAGCAGCGACAGTTGCTCGGGCGCGGCGGATTTCTCGGCGCGTTCTTCGGCCTTGATCTCTTCCCAACGCTGCTTGACCTGCTCCTCATTCAATCGCGGAACATCGAGCGGCGCATACAGATCGCCGGTCGGGAACACGTGCGGGTGACGACGAATCAGCTTGCGGGTGATGCTGTCGATCACCCCGGCGAATTCAAAACGCCCTTCTTCCCGGGCCAACTGACTGTAATAGACGACCTGGAACAACAGGTCACCGAGCTCGCCCTGCAAATGATCGAAATCGCCGCGTTCGATGGCGTCGGCCACTTCGTAGGCTTCTTCGAGGGTGTGCGGGACGATGGTCGCGTAGGTTTGCTTGATATCCCACGGGCAACCGTACTGTGGATCGCGCAGCCGGCTCATCAGGTGGAGCAGGTCTTCAAGGCTGTACATCATTTATCTCTCACCAAAAAACCCTGTGGGAGCTGGCTTGCCAGCGATTGCATCACCTCGATTCCCCTGAAAGACCGAGTTGTCCGCATCGCTGGCAAGCCAGCTCCCACATTCGATCGAAGCCATCGTTACGGCGTGCGGTTACGCCGCGTTTCGATGATGTTCGGCAACTGCGAAATCCGCCCCAGCAACCGCCCCAGCGCATCCAGACCCGGGATCTCGATGGTCAGCGACATCAGCGCGGTGTTGTCTTCCTTGTTCGAGCGGGTGTTGACCGCCAGCACGTTGATGCGCTCGTTGAGCAGCACCTGCGAGACGTCACGCAGCAGACCGGAACGGTCGTAGGCGCGGATGACAATGTCCACCGGATAGGTGAGCACCGGCACCGGGCCCCAGCTGACCTGAATGATCCGCTCCGGCTCGCGCCCGCCCAGTTGCAGCACCGAGGCGCAGTCCTGACGGTGAATGCTCACGCCACGCCCTTGAGTGATGTAGCCGACAATCGCATCGCCCGGCAGCGGCTGGCAGCAGCCCGCCATCTGCGTCATCAGGTTGCCGACGCCCTGGATCTGAATGTCGCCACGCTTGCCCGGCTTGTAACCGGTGGCCTTGCGTGGAATCAGTTCCAGTTGTTCGTTGCCGCGTTCCGGCTCGACCAGTTGCTGCGCGAGATTGACCAGTTGCGCCAGACGCAAGTCTCCGGCACCGAGGGCGGCAAACATGTCTTCGGCAGTTTTCATGTTGGCCTTGTCGGCCAGCTTGTCGAAATCCACCGCAGGCAGACCAAGACGCGTCAGTTCGCGCTCGATCAGGGTTTTACCGGCCGCAACGTTCTGGTCGCGCGCCTGCAATTTGAACCAGTGAACGATCTTCGCCCGCGCCCGCGAGGTGGTGACGTAACCCAGGTTCGAGTTCAGCCAGTCACGACTCGGCGTGCCGTGTTTGCTGGTGATGATCTCGACCTGCTCACCGGTCTGCAGGCTGTAGTTGAGCGGCACGATGCGCCCGTTGATCTTCGCGCCCCGGCAGTTATGGCCAATCTCGGTGTGCACGCGGTAGGCGAAGTCCAGCGGTGTGGCGCCTTTCGGCAAGTCGATGGCGTGACCGTCGGGGGTGAAGATGTACACCCGATCCGGCTCGATATCGACTCGCAGTTGTTCGGCCAGACCGCCGATGTCGCCCAGCTCTTCATGCCATTCGAGCACCTGACGCAGCCAGGAGATTTTCTCTTCGTAATGGTTCGAACCCGATTTGACGTCGGTGCCCTTGTAACGCCAGTGCGCGCAGACACCGAGTTCGGCTTCCTCGTGCATGGAGTGAGTACGAATCTGCACTTCCAGCACTTTGCCTTCCGGGCCGATTACCGCGGTGTGCAACGAGCGATAGCCGTTCTCTTTCGGGTTGGCGATGTAGTCGTCGAATTCTTTCGGGATGTGCCGCCACAGCGTGTGGACGATGCCGAGCGCGGTGTAGCAGTCGCGCATTTCCGGCACCAGCACGCGAACGGCGCGAACGTCGTAGATCTGGCTGAATTCCAGACCCTTGCGCTGCATTTTGCGCCAGATCGAATAGATGTGTTTGGCCCGGCCGCTGATGTCGGCGTCGACGCCGGTGGCCTGCAATTCGTCCTTGAGCTGGGTCATCACGTCGGCGATGAAACGCTCACGATCGAGCCGTCGCTCATGGAGCAACTTGGCGATCTGTTTGTATTGATCCGGTTCCAGATAACGGAAGGACAAGTCCTCCAGTTCCCATTTGATATGACCGATACCGAGCCGGTGCGCGAGCGGCGCGTAGATGTCAAAGACTTCCCGGGCGACCCGGTTGCGCTTCTCGTCGTCAGCGGTTTTAACCGCACGGATCGCACAGGTACGTTCAGCGAGTTTGATCAGCGCGACGCGCACGTCGTCGACCATTGCCACGAGCATCTTGCGCAGGTTTTCCACCTGCCCTTGCGTGCCCATGACCATCGATTGACGCGGGCTGAGGCTGTCACTGATAGCCGCCATGCGCTGTACGCCGTCGATCAGTTTGGCCACCACCGGACCGAAGCGCTGACCGACGGCCGCGAGTGCAATCTGGCCTTCGCGCACGCCGCGATACAGGACCGCGGCGACCAGCGAATCCTGATCGAGCTTGAGGTCGGCGAGGATCTCGGCGATCTCGAGTCCCGTGCTGAAACTGCCGGAGCCTTCGGCCCACAGATTCTTCTTGGCATTGGACTGTTGTTCGGCCTCGCGAGCGAACTCGCAGGCTTCTTTCAAGGCTTCGCGATCCAGTGCCAGATCGACACTGACCGCGTGATCGAGCCAAGCCTCGAGATTGATACTGCCGTCAGTGTTGATCGGCTGGTGTGCTCTCACCTGTACCATCTTGCTTTACCTTCCCTACGACGCAGATTCAATGCGTCAAATCGCTGAGCTTCGTTGCCCGTTTGCGCTCGCGGGGCTAAAGCGAGCGCGACACGGACAGCTCAGACGGATTCAGACGAGCCATCCTGGCTCGCTTCAAATAACGCCATGGCCTCGACATGTGCCGTCTGAGGAAACATATCGAGAATCCCGGCACGTTTTAACCGGTAGCCCTGCTTGATCAATTCGACCGTATCGCGCGCCAGAGTTGCAGGGTTGCACGACACATACACCAACCGTTTGGCACCCAGGGTCGCAAGCTTGCGCACCACCTCGAAAGCACCGTCACGCGGTGGGTCCAAGAGTACCGCAGAAAAGCCGTTTCCGATCCACTGGGCATCGGTCAAAGGCTGGGATAAATCGGCTTGAAAAAACTTTGTGTTATGCAAATTGTTACTAGCGGCGTTGGCAGCGGCGCGATCGACCATGGTCTGCACACCCTCCACCGCGACCACTTCGCGCACGTTTTGCGCCAGCGGCAAAGCGAAGTTGCCCAAACCGCAGAACAGGTCGAGCACACGCTCGTCGCGGGTCGGCTGCAGCCAGTCCAGCGCTTGCGCCACCATCGCTTCGTTGACCCCGGCGTTGACCTGGATAAAGTCGCCCGGCCGCCAGGCCAGATCCAGATTCCACTGCTCCAGGCGATAACCCAACGACTGGCTCGCATCCACCGGTTGCGGCTCCCCTTCACCGTGCAGCCACAACTGCGCTTCATGGAAATGGCAGAAGTCCTTGAGAATCGTCAGATCCGCTTCGGACAACGGCGCCATATGCCGCAGCAGCACCGCCAAAGACGAACCGCTGAACAATTCCACATGGCCCAGCGCCTGCGGTTTGCTCAAGCGACGGAGCATCTCCGGCAAACGGGTCATGATCGGTTGCAAGGGCTGTACCAGCACCGGGCATTCGCTGATGGCGACGATGTCCTGGCTGCCGGCAGCGCGGAAACCGACGTCGAGCTTTTTCGCCTTCATGTCCCAGCGCACGGCGATGCGGGCACGACGGCGATAGCCGAACTCGGGGCCGGTCAACGGTGCTGCCCACTCTTGTGGTTCGACACCGGCCACCTTCGATAACTGCTCGGCGAGCATGCGCTGTTTCAGGGCAAGCTGTTCGCCGTGGGGCAAATGCTGAACACTGCAACCGCCGCAGCGACCGGCGTGCGGACACGGCGCCGGACGGCGCAATTCACTGGTCTTGAACACGCGCTCGGTACGCGCCTCGACCACTTTGCCGTGGGCGCCGAGCACCCGCGCTTCGACCTCTTCACCGGCAAGGGCGCCGAGGACGAACCAGGTTTTGCCTTCGAAAAACGCGATGCCGCGACCGTCATTGGCCAGACGCTCGATGTTCAAGCGCTGCTTTTTGCCGGTCGGGATTTGCGCGGCCTTGCTGCCGCCGGTGGGCTGGAAGAGAAGTCCTATCTCGTGTTTGTCAATGAGTTGTGGTATTCGTTATTGTGGGT
>NZ_JBIUWQ010000062.1:7069-34485 GCF_044743525.1 Pseudomonas sp. NPDC087598
CCTCTCTCGTGCTTGGCCATCAGTTGGGCGCGTCGAACCTGCCGGTCGACAGATAACGGTCGCCACGGTCGCAGATGATCGCGACGATCACCGCGTTTTCAACTTCTTTGGACAGGCGCAGCATCGCTGCCACCGCACCGCCCGAGGATACGCCGCAGAAGATGCCTTCTTCGCGGGCCAGACGACGGGTGACGTCCTCGGCCTCGCTTTGCGCCATGTCGACGATGCGGTCAACGCGGTCGGCCTGATAGATCTTCGGCAGGTATTCCTGCGGCCAGCGACGGATGCCGGGAATGGCCGAGCCTTCCATCGGCTGCAGACCGACGATCTGCACGTTGTCGCTCTGCTCTTTCAAGTAGCGCGACACGCCCATGATGGTGCCGGTGGTGCCCATCGAACTGACGAAGTGAGTGATGGTGCCCTGGGTCTGACTCCAGATTTCCGGGCCGGTGGTGGTGTAGTGCGCTTCAGGGTTATCGCCATTGGCGAACTGATCGAGCACCTTGCCACGACCTTCGGCTTCCATGCGCTGCGCCAGATCGCGCGCGCCTTCCATGCCTTCTTCCTGACTGACCAGAATCAGCTCGGCACCGTACGCGGTCATCGCCGCTTTACGCTCGGCGCTGGAGTTGTCCGGCATGATCAGGATCATCTTGTAACCCTTGATCGCGGCGGCCATTGCCAGGGCGATCCCGGTGTTGCCCGAGGTCGCTTCGATCAGCGTATCGCCCGCGTGGATCTGCCCGCGCAGTTCGGCACGGGTGATCATCGACAGCGCCGGACGATCCTTGACCGAACCCGCCGGGTTATTCCCTTCGAGCTTGAGCAATAGGGTGTTGCTGGTGTCACCGGGCAGGCGCTGCAAACGCACCAGCGGAGTGTTGCCGACGCAATCGGCGATGGTTGGGTACTGCAGGGTCATGGCGTATTCGCAATCCAGACGTGCGGGGGCGCCTATCATACCGGCAAACCCGCGCAGGCCATATCACGCAAAGTGCGGTGCTTATGGTTTATGGGAATAAGCAGCTTAAAGTCGCGCCAGTGGTGCGACTTTTGTTTTAAGCCATATCCATTTGTGGTGACACGCAGGGCCTCTTCGCGAGCAGGCTCGCTCCCACAAGGAGTGATGTCGTTGGCAGAATAGTGTCAGCAGTGATGTCACTGTTAATTGTCGTTCACACAATCTGCGGTGAACGCAGATCCACTGTGGGAGCGAGCCTGCTCGCGAAGGCATCATTCGGTGCAACGCCATCATCCGCCACCAACCGCATATTCAGCCGCAACCCCGAACCGCTGTTCTGCGCCCAAAGACGCCCACCCTGGCGCTGCACCGCATTACGGGCAATGCTCAAGCCCAAGCCAAACCCGCCATCCCCCGGCCGCGAACCGTCGAGGCGGGTAAACGGCGAAAAGATCCGTTCAAGATCTGCTTCGGCTACCCCGCCACCCTGATCCTCCAGCCACAGGTGCCAGTAATTGCCATCGCGCCGGCCATCAAGACGTACGATTCCACCCTGTGGCGAATGCCGAATGGCGTTGCGTAAAATGTTCTCCAACGCCTGCGCCAGCGTATTCAAGTTGCCGCGCACCCAGCACGACGCCTCCACCGAACACTGCAATTGCAGACTCGGCCAGCCGCTTTCATAACAGGCGTTGTCGGTGAGCATCTCCCACAAGGCCTGGATCTGAATCGCCTCCTCCGGCAATGGCGACCGGTCAGTGTCGAGCCAGGCCAGTTGCAAGGTGTCTTCGACCAGCCGTTGCATGCCGTCGACTTCGCGGCCGATGCGTTCGCGCAATTGCAGCAGGTCTTGTTCGCTTTCGCTGGCCACGCGCAGTCGGCTCAATGGCGTGCGCAGCTCATGGGACAGATCGCGGAGCAATTGCTGTTGCACGGCGACGGTGGTTTGCAGGCGCTCGGACATCGAGTCGAACGCCCGGGCCAGTTCGCCGAGTTCGTCCGGTCGCTGGGTGATGCCGCTCGACAGCCGTACATTCAATTGATCGGCGCGCCAGGCATTGGCCTGCTCACGCAGGTTGTTCAGCGGCACCACCAGCAAGCGGTACAGACCGACGCACAACAATAAAGTGAACAGCCCGGGAATCACGCCGTTGGTGATGACCCGCCAGAACACGCGGTATTTGCCCGGCAAAAAGCGCTCGGGCAATTCGATCACCAGACTGCCGGCGGACGGATCCTTGGGAAACGGGATGCGCAGCCACGGCCGGCCCTGTTTGTGAATCGGCCAGTCGAGCCCGCGCAAGAACGTCAGGTGCTGGATTTCCTGTTCGTTCAGCGGGTCATTGCTCAGCGACTGCAAATTGCCGCCAATGACGCCGACCCAACTCGCTTCGCGCAACTCCATGCTTTGCAGCCAGTCATCGACGCCGCTGCGCCCGCCTCGCTGCCACGCCTGTTCAGCCTGCGCGGCATAACGGGTGAGCGTGCCGCGCGCCTCGTCAGAGAGGAACTGATTACGTTCCTCCATGTACCGGCCCCACGACCAACTGAGCCAGATCATCAACAGACAGAACGCGACCAGCAGAAAGGCCAGTTTCCAGAACAGCGAGTGCCGCCCCGGCAGCTCAGACATTTTCATCAGCGGCACTCAACACGTAACCCTTGCCCCACACCGTGCGCACTTGCCGCTCGGTGTAGCCGATGGCTTTGAGTTTGCGGCGGATCTGGCTGATGTGCATGTCGAGACTGCGGTCGTGCGCGGCGTAACCACGCTGCAGGACATGCTGATAAAGGAAGGCCTTGCTCAACACCTCCTCATCATTGCGGTTGAGGGTCTCCAGCAAACGGAATTCGCTGCGGGTCAGGCCGGCCGCTTGCTCGCGGAAAAACACGTCGCACTGGTCATCGTCGAAATGCAGCCCGCCGGGCGCCGCCGGTTCAGCGAGCACGGCCGGGCGACGGTCCAAGGCCACCCGACGCAGGATGGCTTCTATGCGCACATGCAACTCGGCCATGCTGAACGGTTTGGGCAGGTAATCATCGGCGCCGAGGCGAAAACCACTGATGCGATCGGCCTCGGCACCCAGAGCCGACATCAGCAACACCGGCGTCGAGTGGCTCTGGCGCAGTTGAGTCAGCAGATTCAGGCCATCCAGCCCGGGCAACAGAATGTCCATCAACACCACGTCGAACACCTGGCGCCTGGCGATGTTCAAGCCTTCCTGACCGTTCTGACACCAGGTCACCTGAAAGCCGCTGCGGCCCAGATGTTCGTGAACATAAGCACCCAGAACCGGATCGTCCTCGATGGAAAGTATGCGTGGCTGGCCAACGGAAACAGGAGTCATGAGTATCTGCAAGTAATTCTCAGTTGGCCGCGATTATTCAAGATTGCCGGCCAGCGGGCAACTCAAGGTTGCGCCGTCGGACGAACGCGCCTGCGTTCGCGGACAGAAGACGACAGCATTTTTCCGGAGATTGCCCGCGAGCAAATCGCTACACTGCGCCAATGTCGCGTGCCGGATGCACGCATGAGTCAACGGATCAGCGGGATGCAGGAGATAGGCGTGCTCAAGAAACTGGGAATCAAAGGTCGCGTGTTGTTGCTGACCTTGTTGCCGACCAGCCTGATGGCGCTGGTGTTGGGTGGTTATTTCACCTGGACGCAGCAGTCCGACCTGCAGAACCAATTGATGCAGCGCGGCGAAATGATCGCCGAGCAGCTCGCACCGCTGGTGGCGCCCGCGATGGGTCATGGCAACAGCGAATTGCTTGAGCGCATCGCCACTCAGTCCCTCGAACAACCCGATGTGCGCGCAGTGACCTTCCTCGCGCCGGACCGCTCGCCGCTGGCCCACGCCGGCCCGACCATGCTCAATCAGGCGCCGAGCGGTGACAGCGCGCAATTGCAACGGCGCAGCGGCAATGACGCGACCCGTTACCTGATGCCGGTATTCGGCAAACACCGCAACCTCGCCGGCGAACTGATCCCCGCAGAGTCCGACCGTCTGCTCGGTTGGGTCGAACTGGAACTGTCACACAACGGCATGCTGCTGCGCGGTTATCGCAGCCTGTTCGCCAGCCTGTTGCTGATTGCCGCGGGCCTTGCCGGTGCCGCGCTGCTCGCCTTGCGCATGGGCCGCACCATCAACCGTCCGCTGAGCCAGATCAAACAAGCCGTCGCGCAACTCAAGGACGGCCACCTGGAAACCCGCCTGCCACCGCTCGGCAGTCAGGAACTCGATGAATTGGCGTCGGGCATCAATCGCATGGCCGGCACCTTGCAGAACGCTCGCGAAGAACTGCAACACAGCGTCGATCAGGCCACCGAAGACGTCCGCCAGAACCTGGAAACCATCGAGATCCAGAACATCGAACTGGATCTGGCCCGTAAAGAAGCGTTGGAAGCCAGCCGGATCAAATCCGAATTCCTCGCCAACATGAGTCACGAGATCCGCACGCCGCTCAACGGCATTCTCGGTTTCACGCATCTGTTGCAAAAAAGCGAGCTGACCCCGCGCCAGCTCGACTACCTAGGCACCATCGAAAAGTCCGCCGACAGCCTGCTCGGGATCATCAACGAGATCCTCGACTTCTCGAAAATCGAGGCAGGCAAACTGGTGCTCGACCACATACCGTTCAACCTGCGTGATCTGTTGCAGGACACCCTGACCATTCTCGCCCCCGCCGCTCACGCCAAGCAGTTGGAGCTGGTCAGTCTGGTCTATCGCGATACGCCGCTGTCGCTGGTCGGTGATCCGTTACGCCTGAAGCAAATCCTTACCAACCTGGTCAGCAACGCGATCAAGTTCACCCGCGAAGGCACCATCGTCGCCCGGGCGATGCTTGAAGAAGAACACGAAGACAGCGTGCAACTGCGCATCAGCATTCAGGACACCGGCATCGGCCTGTCGAATCAGGACGTGCGCGCGTTGTTCCAGGCGTTCAGTCAGGCCGACAACTCGTTGTCGCGCCAGCCCGGCGGCACCGGGCTGGGCCTGGTGATTTCCAAGCGCCTGATCGAACAGATGGGCGGCGAGATCGGCGTCGACAGCACGCCGGGCGAAGGCTCGGAATTCTGGATCAGCCTGAGCCTGCCGAAAACCCGTGACGACGCCGAAGACCTGCCCTCGGCGCCGCTACTCGGGCGCCGCGTGGCGGTGCTGGAAAACCACGAACTGGCGCGTCAGGCCTTGCAGCATCAACTGGAAGATTGCGGCCTCATCGTCACGCCGTTCAACACTCTGGAAAGCCTGACCAATGGCGTCACCGGCGCGCATCAGACCGATCAGGCCATCGATCTGGCGGTGATCGGCATCACCAGCAACGACATATTGCCGGAGCGTTTGAACCAGCACATCTGGGACCTCGAACACCTGGGCTGCAAAGTGCTGGTGCTGTGCCCGACCACCGAGCAGACCCTGTTTCATCTGTCGGTACCGAACCCGCACAGCCAGTTGCAAGCCAAACCGGCCTGCACGCGCAAATTGCGCCGCGCCCTGTCGGATCTGGCCAACCCGCGCCAGCCACGCAACGAACCGAACGAGCCATTGTCGAGTCGCGCCCCGAAAGTGCTGTGTGTCGACGACAACCCGGCCAACCTGTTACTGGTGCAGACGTTGCTCGAAGACATGGGCGCCAAGGTGCTCGCGGTGGAAAGCGGTTACGCAGCGGTCAAAGCGGTGCAGACCGAGTCCTTCGATCTGGTTTTGATGGACGTCCAGATGCCGGGCATGGATGGCCGTCAGAGCACCGAAACCATTCGCCAGTGGGAAAGCGAGCGGCATTGCACACCGCTGCCGATCGTCGCGCTCACCGCGCATGCCATGGCCAACGAAAAACGTGCGTTGCTGCAAAGCGGCATGGACGACTACCTGACCAAACCGATCAGCGAGCGGCAACTGGCGCAAGTGGTACTGAAATGGACCGGCCTGGCCCTGCGCAATCAGGTGCCGGAGCGCGTCAGCGAGAATGCCGCGGGCAATCACGAATTGCCGGTACTCGATCACGAAGAAGGTTTGCGTCTGGCCGCCGGCAAGGCGGATCTGGCGGCGGACATGCTGGCGATGCTGCTGGCCTCGCTCGAAGCCGACCGTGAAGCGATTCGCACGGCACGCGACAGCCACGACCAGAATGCCCTGATTGAACGCGTCCATCGCCTGCACGGCGCCACACGTTATTGCGGCGTCCCGCAGTTGCGCGCGGCCTGTCAGCGCAGTGAAACCCTGCTCAAACAGGAAGACCCGAAAGCGTCGACGGCGCTGGATGAGCTGGAACGGGCGATCAACCGCCTCGCCACGCAAGCGAAGATCAGCGCCTGACCCAGCGCAATACCGCTCAACGCCGATACCGATAAAGTTGACTTGGGTGATGCAGCCCGAGTCGATGCTCCAGGAGGATTTCATGCGCACGATCGTTTTCAGCAGCCAGACCTACGACCGCGACAGTTTCCTCGGTGCCGATTGCCCGGCGGGTATCGAACTGCATTTTCAACCGGCGCGGCTGAGTCTGGATACTGCGGCACTGGCCGAGCAGCACGAAGTAGTCTGCGCCTTTATCAATGACGACCTCAGCGCTGCGGTGCTGGAGCGTCTGGCCGCCGGCGGCACACGCTTGATCGCCCTGCGCTCGGCCGGTTACAACCATGTCGATCTGGCCGCCGCGAAACGCCTGGGCCTTGGCGTCGTGCGCGTTCCGGCCTACTCGCCGCATGCGGTGGCCGAGCATGCCGTGGCCCTGATCCTCGCCCTCAACCGGCGCTTGCACCGCGCCTACAACCGCACCCGTGAAGGTGATTTCAGTCTGCATGGCCTGACCGGGTTCGACCTGGTCGGCAAGACTGTCGGCATCGTCGGCACCGGGCAGATCGGCGCCACGTTCGCGAAAATCATGCACGGTTTCGGTTGTGAATTGCTCGCCTACGACCCGTACCCGAATCCGCAGGTGCTGGCCTTGGGCGCACGTTATCTGAGCCTGCCGGAGCTGCTCGCGCAGTCGCGAATCATCAGCCTGCACTGCCCGCTCAACGAGCAGAGCAAACACCTGATCAACCGCGATTCACTGGCGCACATGCAAGCGGGGGCGATGCTCATCAACACAGGTCGCGGCGGTCTGGTGGATACCCCAGCGCTGATCGAGGCCTTGAAGGACGGGCAACTGGGTTATCTCGGTCTGGATGTGTATGAGGAAGAGGCGCAGCTGTTTTTCGAGGACCGTTCCGACCTGCCGTTGCAGGATGACGTGCTGGCGCGCTTGCTGACCTTTCCGAATGTGATCATCACCGCGCATCAGGCGTTTCTGACGCGAGAGGCGCTGGGTGCGATTGCCGCGACGACCCTGGACAATATCGCGACCTGGGCTGCGGGGTCGCCACAGAACCAGGTCGAGGGTTAAGCGCTTTCCCGCTTACTTCAGCGTCGACGCCAGAATCAGCAGCGCCAGCCAGCCGAAACCGAACAGGCGTTGTTTCGCCGAGTGACCGCTGCGCAGCAGAAACCAGACGAACACCATCGGCAACAGGAACACCATGATCTTCAACCAGCCTTCCACCGGGCGGCTGCCGTCCTCATTGATGTGCGTCACGGCCGCTTGCGCGGCCTGTTGCTGACGTCGATGCCCCGCCGTCGCGGGCACGACTTTCGGTAAAGGCTCCGGACTTTCGAGCGCGATCACAGCCTCCGCCACAGCCCTGTTACGCGGAAGGCTGCCGAAAGAAATAGTCGACGCCTGAGCCGGTGCTCCTGCGCTCTGCGCGTGGGCTTGCTGCTGCGCCATTGGAGCCCCGCAATGAATGCACGCCGACGCCTCTGAGCTGATGCTCCGCTTACATTCATAACATTCGATCAGCGCCATGTTCCGTTCCTTCAGATTCGAGGGCGGCAGTTTGCCATGGGCCAAGGTCGATTTGAACCTGATCGAAGGTCGCAAGCGCACGTCATTCTGCAACGTGGCCCGTGCTAGCATGTCGCGCATATTTGGAGGACCCATGGTCGAACACGATTTCCGCTACAACCTGATGAACCCGCAACACACCCTCACCGAATGCCGCGCCCTTGTACCGGGCCGCTATCAGGTCACCGGCAACGGTGGCTCGATCCGCATCGGTGACGCCCTGTTGGTCACCCTCAAAGGCAGCAAGGACTTGTCCATGCGCCTGACCGTCGAAACCGTCCGCCACCTGATCAATCCGCCGGGCCAATGGACCGCGATGACCACGGGCCCGGTGTTCGGCGAACTGGCGATCCACACCTGGCAGGTCAATTGCGACAGCTGCGCCAAGGAGCTGAGCTTCGAATTCGCAGTCGACGCCAAGCTGGGCAAAGCCGCAGAAAAACCGGCCGCCACGGCGCGCATTGCCGAGTTGGGCTGGAAAGCCGTTGGCGAGAAACATCTGTGCCCGAAATGCCAGGAGCCTGCGTGATGAAACGCCTTGCCCTGACCGCTCTGGTCGGTGTTGGCCTGGCGGGCTGCGCCGCGGAGCCTGTGCAACTGCAACAGAACCGCAGCTACATTCTGGAGTGGATCGGCGAACGGCCATTGATGGATTACAGCCATCTGACCGTGACCCTCGGCGATGATGGCCGCGCCTACGGCAACGGTGGCTGCAACCATTGGTTCGCGCCGTACACGCTGGATGGCGAGAAGCTGACTTTCGGCAAGATCGGCAAAACCCGCAAGCTGTGCGCACCGGCACTGATGGAGCAGGAACAACGCTTCCTCCAGGCGCTGGAGCATGTCGAGCGCTGGGACATTTCGCCGATTGAGCAGATGCGCTTCTGGCCGGCGGAAGGCAAGCCGTTGCGGTGGTGGCTGGAAGAGGGTTAAGTCCTCTTCAATGCGCTGAGGTGCATTGTGGCGAGGGGATTTATCCCCGTTGGGTCGCGAAGCGGCCCCCGCTGAGTGTCAGGCAAACGGCAAGCTCAGGTTTCAGGGCTGCTACGCAGCCCAACGGGGATAAATCCCCTCGCCACATCAAGCTCCTTCACCACAAAAAACTCGGTGGGCTTACTTGGTCGCCTGCAACGCCTCAAGCTTGGCCATCACCCCCGCCGCCGTCTGCTCGCCCATCAACTGTTCACGCACTTTGCCCTTGTTGTCGATGATGTACGTCACCGGCAAGGCCTCACTGCGCGGCAAATCGAACAACTCCGCCGGATCCTGCGCCAGCACGGTGAACTTGATGCCGAGTTTTTCGCTGGCGTCTTTCAGCTCTACACCTTGCACGTTGTCGAAGTTGACCCCGAATACACCAACGTTCTTGCTCTTGAGTTCATCCGCCAAATGGTTGAGCTCAGGGATTTCCGTGCGGCACGGGCCACACCATTCGGCCCAGTAGTTGAGCACCACCCATTGTTTGTCGAGGCGCTCGGACGCCACTTTCTGACCGTTCTGGTCGATACCATAGTCATTGCCGCAGCCCCCCAGCATCAACGCCCCGATTATCGTCAATGCCGCTGCCAATCGCCGTGTCATGTCCTGTTCCTTGTGAAAATTTGAATACGCCTGCGACCCATCGCCTCCCGAGGTTCTGGATTGCGCGTTGCACAGTTAGAATAGCCGCCACTTTACGCCAGAAGCGACCCGCCATGACCGATCTGACGCTTTATCACAATCCGCGCTGCTCGAAATCCCGCGGTGCGCTGGAACTGCTTGAAGCCCGCGGCCTGACGCCAAACGTCGTGCGCTACCTCGAAACCCCGCTGAATGCGGCGCAAATCAAGGCCCTGCTCGGCAAACTCGGGATCAGCGCACGGCAGTTGCTGCGTACCGGGGAAGATGAATACAAAATGCTTCAGCTGGCCGACACCAGCCTCAGCGAAGCACAACTGATTGCCGCCATCGCCGAGCATCCGAAACTGATGGAACGACCGATTCTCGAAGCCGGCGACAAGGCCGTCATCGGCCGTCCACCGGAGCAGATCCTGGAGTTGCTGCCGTGAGCGCGCCGTACATTCTGGTTCTGTATTACAGCCGCAGCGGCTCGACCAACGAGATGGCCAGGCAGATTGCCCGCGGCGTCGAGCAGGCTGGCCTTGAAGCGCGTCTGCGCACTGTGCCGGCAATCTCCACCGAGTGCGAAGCCGTCGCCCCGGACATCCCGGACGAAGGCGCGCTCTACGCGACACTCGATGACCTGAAGAACTGCGCCGGTCTGGCCCTCGGCAGTCCGACCCGATTCGGCAATATGGCTGCACCGCTGAAATATTTCCTCGATGGCACCAGCAACCTCTGGCTGACCGGCGCCCTCGTCGGCAAACCAGCCGGTGTGTTCACCTCCACCGCCAGCCTGCATGGCGGCCAGGAAACCACGCTGCTGTCGATGATGCTACCGTTGTTGCACCACGGCATGCTGATCACCGGCCTGCCGTACAGCGAGTCGGCACTGCTGGAAACCCAGGGCGGCGGCACACCTTATGGCGCCAGCCATCACGCCGGCGCTGACGGCAAAAGTGGGCTTGATCAGCACGAAGTCGCACTGTGCCGGGCGCTGGGCCTGCGCCTAGCCAAGACTGCGCAGAAACTGGAGGGCTGACGGTGGCGAAGAAGCCGAAAGTCCTGCCCTCCGTCGAGTGGCTGGAGCCGCGTGTCAAAGCGATGCGGATCATCAGTCTGCTGTGCTTCTTCGGCCTCGCTGGACTGCTCGCGGCCTACTATCTGGTATTCGCCGACCTGCATGGCGCCCGACCGTGGGTGATTCTGCTGGTCGAGCTGATCCCGTGGCTGGTCCTCGCCCCGGCAATGATCATGGGCAGCGCCCGTGGGCATTCATGGATGTGCTTTGTGGTGAATCTGTATTTCATCAAAGGCGCACTGGCGGCGTACGACCCGAACCGGCAGTTGTTTGGTGTGCTGGAGATGGTCGTGAGCCTGGCGGTGTTCTGCTCGGCGCTGTTGTATGTGCGGTGGCGGTATCAGTTGAATCGCAAACTGGCGGGTGAAGGCGAGATCAGCGTCGCCTGACACTCCGCCATCGCGAGCAGGCTCACTCCCACTGGGCATTTGTGAACGCCGCTGATTCAGTGTGGGAGCGAGCCTGCTCGCGATTGGCCGACTCGGTTTCAATGATTGACGGTATACGCGAGCATCATCGAAATCTGGCTCATCGCCCGCCCGCCGCTCTGTTCATGCCACTGGTTGAACGCGTCCTGCACAATCGCCAGATCACGCAGACTGGTCGGCACTTTGTCGACGATCTTCTGCGCATTCAGCGCGGCGACCACGTCGTAGCTCGGCACGAAGGTATCCTTGCCAACCATGCGCAAAAACCGTGGGGCCGACAGCCCGCCCAGTTGATGGCCGTGTTTTTTCAGGTAGGTCCACAGACCGACAATATCGGTCACCGGCCAGTCGGCGATCAGCGCGCCAAAACTGCCCTTGTCTTTCTCGACGTCCAGAATGAACTGCGCATTGCGCGGCACGCTCTTGAGCTTGCCCAGGTGACGGATGATCCGCGCGTCCTGCATCAGTCGTTCAAGATGTTCGGCACTCATCAGCACGACTTTTTCCGGGTCGAACTTGAAGAACACTTCTTCGAAGGCCGGCCACTTGGCATCCACCAGACTGTGCTTGAGCCCGGCGCGGAAGACCCGCAGGGCCATGGTCGAGAGGTAACGATCGTCGCTGATCTTGCGCAGTTGCGCGGGTGTCTTGGGAACGGGCAGATGGGCTTCCAGTTCAGCCGCTGAACCGAAGCGGTTCAGACAGTATTCATGCAGCCACTTGTAATCGCGCATGCCCTCTCCTATTCAATAAAACGAATCACCCATGTGGGAGCGAGCCTGCTCGCGAAGACGGAGTATCAGTCAACAAATCAGTTGAATGACACACCGCTTTCGCGAGCAGGCTCGCTCCCACATTTGAAATGTGTTTACAGGTTGACGACGTTAACGAAGCGCGAAGCCGCCGTCTCGTCGATCTTCAGGCTGGTGAAGTCGAACAGGTTGCGGTCGGCCAGTTGCGACGGCACCACGTTCTGCAGACTGCGGAAGATGCTTTCCGTTCGGCCCGGGGTCTTGCGATCCCAGTCCTGGAGCATTTCCTTGACCACCTGACGCTGCAGGTTTTCCTGCGAACCGCAGAGGTTGCACGGGATGATCGGGAATTCCTTGAGGTCCGAGTAGGCCTGGATGTCTTTCTCGTTGCAGTACGCCAGCGGACGAATCACCACGTTGCGGCCGTCATCGGCGCGCAACTTGGGCGGCATCGCCTTGAGGGTGCCGTTGAAGAACATGTTGAGGAAGAACGTCTCGACGATGTCATCACGGTGATGACCAAGGGCCATTTTGGTCGCGCCAATTTCGTCGGCGAAGGTGTACAGCGTGCCGCGACGCAGGCGCTTTTGCAGTTTGTTCTGATTGACCGTAAGAGTGCCCATGACGCGAAATCCGTGAGGTGTGACGAAAGGCCGGCATTTTACGCAAAAAACCCGGCGGGGGCGAAGGGCCGTGGGTCTGTCCCTTCAAGTCATTTTCACTCAAATCTTGTGGTGAGGGGATTCATCCCCGATGGGTTGCGCAGCAGCCCCAAGACCTGAGAAATCTGTTTGCCTGACACTGCGCGGTGAATGCATTACGACTGCTGCGCAGCCGGTCGGGGATAAATCCCCTCACCACAGTTTTTTTTCAGTTGCCAAAGTGTGGCGTTCCAAGACCCTGCGGCGATTAAGCCCCCCGTTTACAGCGCGATTTGCTCTAAGCCCCTAATACCTGTGCGGGTAAGTCCTTTCTATACTGCGACATAAGGTCGCACACATCTGAAGACCTGAATTTGCTCGGCCTCATTGGCCCGTAGGCGCTCCGCTGGGGGGCGATGGCAATAACAAGAGGAGTGACTGGCATGATCCATCACGTAGTGGGACTTTTTACCCACCCCGATCAGGAATGGAAGGAAATCCGTGGCGACCAAGAGGAAAGCATCAGCCACATGTACCTCACACACACGCTGATTCTGGCGGCGATCCCCGCTGTCTCGGCGTTCATCGGCACCACACAGGTCGGCTGGGTGATCGGCAATCGCGCGCCGGTCATGCTCACGGTCGAAAGCGCCATCTGGATGACCGTCATGTCGTACCTGGCGATGCTCGGCGGGGTCGCGGTCATGGGCGCCTTTGTGCACTGGATGGCCCGCACCTATGACGCCAACCCGAGCCTGGCCCGTTGCGTGGCGTTTGCCACCTACACCGCGACACCGTTGTTTGTCGGCGGGCTGGCAGCGCTGTATCCGCACATGTGGCTAGGGATGATCGTCGGCACGGCGGCCATCTGCTACACGGTGTACTTGCTGTATGTCGGGTTGCCGACCTTCATGAACATTCCGTCGGACGAAGGTTTCCTGTTTTCCAGTTCAGTGCTGGCGGTGGGTCTGGTGGTGCTGGTGGCCATCATGGCGTTCACCGTGATCGTCTGGGGCCTGGGCGTGGGGCCGGTCTACACCAACTGACGCAATGACTCATCGAGAAAAACAAGATCTGCCAATACAGGCCGCCGCAAGGCGGCCTTCTCGTATCGATGACGACCATTCGGCAGTTCGGCGATTCGCAAGTCCCCAGGGTTGCGGCATACTCGACGCCTCTGGAGATCCATCAAGCATGCCCGAGCAACTCAATACCCGCGTCGAAGACTGTTACCAACTCGCTGAATCCTTTTTCAAACGTCATTTCCAACGCCCCGTGGTGAGCCTCAAGCTGCGCGGGCAAAAAGCCGGGGTCGCGCATCTGCACGAGAACCTGCTGCGCTTCAACCCGCAGTTGTACCGGGAAAACACCGAACATTTCCTCAAGCAGACCGTGGCCCACGAAGTCGCGCACCTGATCGCCCATCAACTGTTCGGCGACCGCATCCAGCCCCACGGCGAGGAGTGGCAACTGATCATGCGTGGCGTCTATGAATTGCCGCCGGATCGCTGCCACACCTATGCAATCAAACGCCGCAGCGTGACTCGCTACATCTACAAGTGCCCGTGTGCGGACAGTGATTTTCCGTTTTCGGCGCAGCGCCATAGCCTGGTGCGCCAGGGACGGCGGTATTTGTGCCGGCGTTGCCGCAACACCTTGGTGTTCAGTGGTGAGATGCGGGTGGAATAGTCTGATTTGTGGAGTAGCAACTGGCCCCATCGCTGGCAAGCCAGCTCCCACAGTGTCCGATGTGTTCACAAAATTCATGTACGACACAAAAACCTGTGGGAGCTGGCTTGCCAGCGATGAGGCCAGTACAGACGCTAGAGAATCACCTTGGCCGAACGCAGTTCAGCAATCCGCTCAGCACCAAACCCCAACTCCCCCAACACCTGATCCGTATGCTGCCCCACCACCGCCCCGATATGCCGCGGTGCCGGCAGTGACTCGGAAAACTTCAACGGACAGGCCATCTGCGCCTGACTCGTCCCATCCCCCCGCGGCACCTGCGTCACCAATTCCCGCGCCTGCAATTGTGGATGTTGCACCGCCTCGTCCAGACTCAACACCGGTTCGACACACGCATCGATGCCGGCAAACAACTCACACAGTTCGGCAAAGTCATGTTTTTCGAATTCGACCTTCAATGCATCCTTCAGCGCCTGCTGTTGCTCGGGTTTCGGCGACAATCCCTGCGCTGCCAACTCCGGCCGGCCCAACGCCGTACACAATTGCTGCATGAACCCCGGCTCCAGACTGCCCACTGACATCCAGCGGCCATCCCGGGAGCGGTAGTAATCGTAAAAACTGCCACCGTTGAGCATCTGATCTTCCCGACCCGGCGACTCGCCGCAGGCCAGATACCCGGCACCCGCCATGGCGTTCAGGCTGAACGCGCAGTCGGTCATGCTCACGTCCAGATGCGTGCCCTGCCCGCTTTGCTGACGGGCAATCACCGCCGCCAGCAGCCCGATCACCCCGTGCAGCGAACCACCGGCAACATCCGCCACCTGCATGCCCAGCGGCAGCGGCCCGCTGTCGGCGCGACCGGTGTAACTGGAGAGCCCGGTCAGCGCCAGGTAGTTGATGTCATGCCCGGCGCGATCCTTGTACGGCCCGGTCTGGCCGTAACCGGTGATCGACACGTAGATCAGCTTCGGATTGATCGCCTTCAGCGCTTCATAACCCAGGCCCAGACGTTCCATCACACCGGGGCGAAACTGTTCCAGGACGATGTCGTAGTCGGCCAGCAGTTGCTTGACCACGTCCAGCGCTGCGGGTTGTTTCAGGTCGAGTGCAAGGCTGCGTTTGTTGCGATTGAGATAGGCATGACTGGCCGACATTCCCTGATCGTGGGGCGGCAATACCCGCAGCAGATCCAGACGCGTCGGCGACTCGATCCGCAGCACTTCGGCGCCCATGTCCGCCAGCAACAGCGAGGCAAACGGCCCCGGCAGCAGCGTCGAGAAATCGAGGATTTTCAGTGAGGCCAGCGGTGCGGACATGGGCGAACTCCTTGGGCGATGCACTCAGCCTAGGCAGCGATGCCGCGTACGGCAATCACCGGAAATGTCAGCGGGTGTGACCGTTACGCTCAAACAGCAAGCAATAAAAAACCTGCCGAAGCAGGTTTTTCCGTGCATCTGTGGCGAGGGAGCTTGCTCCCGTCGGGTCGCGTAGCGGCCCCAAGAAAGGGCCTGCTGCGCAGTCCAGCGGGAGCAAGCTCCCTCGCCACAGGCAAACCCCATACCGCAGGGTATTACCCAATGCAGATTACTTGACGTTGCTCGGCGTCGGGCCTTCAGCCACACCCAAGTCATCTTCAGGACGGGTATCAGCAATACCGCGACCACCCGATGCCAGCTCGGCTTGCAGGGTATCGGTGTCCAGCTCTTTCACCCACTTGGCAACCACGATGGTCGCTACAGCGTTACCCACCAGGTTGGTCAGTGCGCGCGCTTCGGACATGAAGCGGTCGATGCCGAGGATCAGCGCCAGACCGGCAACCGGCAGGTGACCTACCGCCGACAGCGTGGCCGCCAGCACGATGAAGCCCGAACCGGTCACACCGGCTGCGCCTTTGGAGGACAGCAGCAACACCACCAGCAGGGTGATCTGATGGGTGATGTCCATGTGCGTGTCAGTTGCCTGAGCAATGAACACGGCCGCCATGGTCAGGTAGATCGCGGTACCGTCGAGGTTGAACGAGTAACCAGTCGGGATCACCAGACCCACTACCGATTTCTTCGCGCCCAGACGCTCCATCTTGATCAGCATGCGTGGCAGTACCGATTCCGACGACGAGGTGCCGAGTACGATCAGCAGCTCTTCACGGATGTAGCGGATCATCTTCAGCACGCTGAAACCGTGCATGCGCGCGATACCGCCGAGCACGATCAGGATGAACGCCAGGCACGTGATGTAGAAGCAGATCATCAGCTGACCCAACTGCACCAGCGAGCCGACACCGTAGGCACCGATGGTGAATGCCATCGCACCGAAGGCACCGATTGGCGCGAGCTTCATGATCATGTTGATGATGTTGAACATCACGTGAGCGAAGCGATCGATGAAATCGAGGATCGGACGACCGTAGTCACCCAGGCGATGCAGGGCGAAACCGAAGATCACCGAGAACATCAGCACTTGCAGGATGTCACCGGTCGCGAACGCGCCGACGATGGTGGTCGGGATCACGTTGAGCAGGAAGCCGACAACGCTCTGGTCGGCACCGGCTGCTACATAAGAAGCGACTTTCGAAGCGTCGAGGGTGGCAACGTCGATGTGCATGCCGTTGCCCGGCTGCACGACGTTGACCACGACCAAACCGACCAGCAGGGCGATGGTCGAAACGATTTCGAAGTACAGGAGTGCGTAACCACCGGTCTTGCCGACCGACTTCATGCTCTGCATGCCGGCGATGCCGCTGACCACGGTGCAGAAGATGATGGGGGCGATGATCATTTTGATCAGTTTGATGAACCCGTCACCCAGCGGTTTTACCGCCACGCCGAATTGCGGGTAGTAGTGACCGAGCGCGATACCGATACAAATTGCGACGATCACCTGGAAATACAGGGATTTGTACAGTGGCTGACGAGTCGTCATTGCAAGTTTCCTCAAGCGTCCCGCGTGACAACATCCATCTGTTGGCCGCGAAACCTGAATTGCGAACCCTCCTGCACTGGAGGGATTTGTTGTGTCGAGCGACGCTTTTTCCTGCCGGATCAACGCACGCTTCTGTCGCTCTTATCGCAAACGTCGTGCCACTTTGGTGCGTTTCGCTGCAAGCCTTTTGATATCAGGGATTACAGGGTCATTTGTGTCACTGTCTGGTTACCCAAGTGTGGCGGATTTCCGCCAACTCGCCCGATCTCGTCCTACAATTTGGCGGAAATCCGCCTTGTTGCCCGGTTCACCCCCGGCTACCATCCGGCGCCAGAGGAAGGATTTGCCGCTTATGCGCGAACGCACCATCGCCAGTCATTTCGCCCGTGCCGCCCTTGGTGGCGCACGCCGCGTGGGGTTCGATTATTCGGACCTGCTGTTGCAATTGGGCATCAGCCCGGAATTGCTCGATGAACCGCGTGCACGCATCGCCCCGGAGCAGTTCACCCGTTTGATTCAGGGCCTGTGGCTGGCACTGGACGACGAGTACCTGGGTTTCGGCAAGGCCCCGAGCAAACCCGGCAGCTTCGCCATGATGTGCCACGCCTCGATTCATTGCCGCAATCTGGAGAAAGCCCTGCAACGCGGCTTATTGTTTTATAGCCTATTCCCGGATGCCCCGCGCTTGACCCTGAGCCGCGAAGACGAATGGGTGCGCCTGAGTCTCGACGATTCACAGTTGTGGGACCCGGATCACTTTCTGAGCGAAAGCCTGCTGGTACTTTGGCATCGCCTCGGCAGTTGGCTGATCGGCCAGCGCATCCGCCTGGAGCAGGCGACGTTCAGCTACGCGAAGCCTGCGCATGGCGCTGAATACGACCTGCTGTTTCCCTGCCCTTTGGTGTTTTCAGCGGATCAAAGCAGTCTGCTGTTTCATAGCCGCTACCTGCACATGCCGTTGTTGCAGGACGAACGCACCCTCAAGCATTTCCTCGAACGCTCCCCCGCCGACCTGCTCTCGCGCCCCGACGGCGGCGACAGTCTCAGCAGCCGTCTGCGCCGTTTGCTCAGCAGCGACACTAACCGTTGGCCGGATCTGGAAGCCGTTGCCGCTCATTTGCATATCAGCCCGCAGACGCTGCGTCGGCATTTGCGCGAGGAAGGCAGCAGTTTTCAGGAGTTGAAAGATCAGTTGCGGCGGGATATCGCCATTTATCATTTGGGGCGGGCGGATTTGTCGTTGCAGCAGATTGCCGAGCAGTTGGGGTTTTCCGAGCCGTCGGCGTTTCATCGGGCGTTCAAGAAGTGGACGGGGGTGACGCCGGGGGCTTATCGGGCGCAGGGGCAGTGAGGTGTCTTCGGGATCCTGCCTTTTGAAACACCGTGGATTTGCGAAGTGGGTTTGTTTGTCTGGGATTTTTTGGGAGCTTTGGGGTTTGGGTTTTGGTTTGGGGGGCATATCCGTTGCTGCGGTTATGGCTGCTTAGGGTTTCGCTCTTACAGCGAGTCATCTTTTCCAGACGCCGAAAAGGTAACCCAAAAGGCTTGGCCCCGACGTACGGCACTTCGCTTGGGCTCAGTGTTCCCTCGCTACGGTGTCCATCCGGGGGCATCGCCTACGGTTTGCTGCGCTGCACCTCCTCTCGATGTATTTGGCTTCGCCAAACGGCGCTGCGCGCCTAACCCCCGGATGAACACCTTCGCTCGGCCTGCCGAAGGGGCTGGAGGGCAAAAGCAAAGCAAGAGCCAGAGCAGATCAAAAGATCGCAGCCTTCGGCAGCTCCAGGGAATGAGTACCCCCGCCAGAGCTTGGGCGGCTGTCAGGTCGCCATCGCTGGCAAGCCACACACAGAGGTGGAGTACAACCGGCAGAAACAGGTCGGATGTCAGGCCGTCATCGCGAGCAGGCTCACTCCTACAATGGGATCGCATGCAATCTGCAAGAGACCGGTCGGCTGTCAGGCCGCCATCACTGCCACAAAAAAAACGAGTACACCCCAAACGCGGCGCATGCCGCCCCACTCAACACAATGAGCGTTAGCTCGAGTACCGCTCTTGATCTAAAAAGCCCGTCGGCAGGCTGAGTGGAGGGATTGATCCGGGGGTGGGAGCGCAGCGACCGTTTGGCGCAGCCAAATGCATCGAGAGGAGGTGCAGCGCAGCAAACCGTAGGCGATGCGCCCGGATCAATCCCGCAGCGAAGGAACCCGAGCCTAAGCGAGGGCCGTACGTCAGGGTAAAGCCTTTTGGGTTACCTTTTCGGCGTTTGGAAAAGGTGACCCGCCGTAAGGGCGGAACCCTAATCAGCACCACCCGCAGCAACGGATATACACCCAAAACCCAACTCAAACCGCAGGAAAGTGAATCCGAAACGCCGCCCCACCCATAGGCGAATCCCCCAACATCAACTTCGCGTTGTAACTCTCGATAATGTCCTTGACCACAGCCAACCCGATCCCCTGACCCGGATGCTGCCGATCCAGCCGCTCACCCCGCTCAAGAATCCGCGCCCGCTGATCCGGCGGTACCCCCGGTCCATCATCCTCGACACACAACTCAATCCCGGCCAGGCTCTCACGCACACTGATACGCACCTCACCCAGACACAGCCGATAAGCGTTCTCCAGCAAGTTACCCATCATCTCCAGCAACGCGCCCTGCTCGATCGGCACATAACAATGCTCAGGCAGATCAAACGCCACCCGCACCCGCTTGTCGCGGTAGACCTTGTCCAACGTGTCACACAGACTTTTAAGCACCGGTTGCAGGCGCACCTGATGACGCACCAGGCCGCTTTTACGCAGACTGGCCCGTTGCAACTGATAGCTGATCTGCTGACTCATGCGCTCGATCTGGCTTTGCAGCACCCACGCCTGATCCAGATCCTTGGGCCGCTGCGCCATGTCCTCACTGACACCCTGCAACACCGCCAACGGGGTTTTCAGGCTATGCGCCAAGTCATCCAGAGAATCGCGATAACGGCTGCGCTGCTGACGTTCGCTCAGCAGCAGGCGGTTCAGCGAGCCGGTCAGGCGCAGCAGTTCGCGCGGGTGTTGTTCGGTCAGGCTTTCACGAGTACCACCCTCGATTTCATCGAGTTCCTGACTGAGTTGACGCAAGGCCTTGAGGCCCCAACTCAAGCCGATCCACAACAGCGCCAGCAGCACCAGCAACGCTGCTCCGAAGCCCAGATAGAGATTCTCGCGCAAGCCTTCGAGGGTGGTTTCGTACTCGCGCACCGGTTGCAGGGCGACGATGCTGAAGGCCGCGCTTTTACCGCCGAGCAGTTTCACTTCAACGTCGTAGACGAAGAACTCCTGACCATTGACCTCACGGATTCGCGCGAACTCGTTGCCGAGTCCGTCGTATCGTGGTTTGTAGTTGATCTGCTCTTCCTGGGTGGCTTTCGAGCGCCAGACCAGATGCCCTTCACGGTCGTAGATATAGCCAAGCAAGCGGAAATCGGCGAGGTTGAAACGCTCGTCCGGCAACTGCGTCGGCATGACCAGTTTGCCGTTTTCAATGCGCGCGGCCGAGATCAGCGTGGTGACGTCCGAGGCCAGGCGCTGCTCGATCGAGTCCTGCAACGCGAGGCTGAACGCGCCCTGCATTGCCGGCAGCAAGGCGAGCATGAACAACACCGCCAACGTGGTGGCGGCGAGCATCAGCCGAACGCGAAGCGAACGAATCAAGTGCAGCGCTCATTGAACAGGTAGCCGAGGCCCCGCACGGTGTCGATCGGTTTGAACCCGGCCGGGCCTTCGAGCTTGCGGCGCAAGCGACCGACCAGCACTTCGATGACGTTCGGATCGCGCTCGTCGTCGTCTGGATAGAGTTGTTCCATCAAGCGATCCTTGGGCACCACTTGCTGGTGATGGCGCATGAGGTATTCGAGGATCCGGTACTCATACGCGGTCAGTGCCAGCGGTTGCTCGTCGAGCGTTGCCTGCTTGCGATTGAGGTCGAGCAACAGCGGGCCGGCAACGATGGTCGACTGGGTGAAACCGCTGGAACGGCGCAGCAAGGCATTCAGGCGTGCGTCGAGTTCTTCGAACTGGAACGGCTTGACCACGTAATCGTCGGCACCGGCAGCGAGGCCCTCGACCTTGTCCTGCCAGTTACCGCGCGCGGTGAGGATCAGGATCGGGAAGGTCTTGCCGCCCGAGCGCAACTGGCGAATCAGATCGAGACCGCCCATGCCCGGCAGACCGAGATCGATCACCGCCAGGTCAAAGTTGAACTGGCCGGTCTGGTACAGCGCCTCTTCGGCATTGGCCACGGACTCGACCACATGACCGCTCTCCGTCAGACGGGTTTGCAGGTGATGGCGCAACAGCGCTTCATCTTCGACGACCAACAGCTTCATATCGCTCTCCCGGGCAAATCAAAAATCTCCAGTAACACACCTGTGGGAGCGAGCCTGCTCGCGAAGCCTGTGTGTCAGTCGACTTATTCATCGACTGACTCAGCGCTTTCGCGAGCAGACTCGCTCCCACGTTGAGTCTGGCGGCAACTCCTTAGAAATTGTAGTTGGCCGACAGGTAAGTCTGGGCGCTGCTGTTCAAGTCCAGAGAGCCTTGTTTGCTGCCACCGCTCTCTTTCATTTCGGTGCTGGCGTTGCTCATCAGGTAACGGTAACCGAGTTCGACCGAAGTGTTTTGCGAGACTTGCTGCAAGACACCGAACTGACCGCCGACGGCATAACCGATGTCACTGTCGCGGCTGTAGCCTGGCGAGTCCTGAGTCAGCTTGGTCAGACCGGCAGTCGCACCGCCGAACAATTTGGTCGTGCCGCCCACCGGGTAGAACAGATCGTAGCTGCCCAGCAGGTTTTCCTGGCGCAGTTTAATGCCATTGTGCGAACCGGACACGTTGTCGTAAGTGGCGTAGTAGCGGCCCTGCGAGTTTTGTTGACCGAGGCGTACGCCGTAAGTGTTGTTGCCGTCGATCGCGCCAGTGGCGTTCGGGTGATCAAGGTTGTTGTTCAGCGCACGGGACTTGTCGATCTTGTCACTGGTCTGGCCAAAGGTCAGGCCGGCGAAGTTCGAAGTGGTGTCGGCCTGGGCCGCGACGCTGGCGCTCATTACGGTCAATGCCAGCAGCAGTTTATTAAAACGAGTCATGGAGTTTCCTCTTTCACAGTGCTGTTTGGGTATGGCGCAAGGTTACTGACCCTCCCCTGTACCGCCCCTGAACACTCTCTGAACCTGACCTGAACCAGATCGACTAGGCTGTTCTGAGCACTTTTCGCCAAGGAGACCGAACATGCGCCTGATCCTCGCCCTCACATTACTGGCCGTCAGCAGCCTCACCCAGGCTGCGATCAAGACCGAAGAAATCCCCTATCAAAGCGCCGACGGCACGCAGCTGATTGGCTACTACGCCTACGACGACGCCATCAAAGGCAAACGCCCGGGGATTGTCGTGGTGCACGAATGGTGGGGCTTGAACGAGTACGCCAAGCGCCGCGCGCGGGATCTGGCTGAACTTGGCTACAGCGCGCTGGCGATTGATATGTACGGTGAAGGCAAGAACACCGAGCACCCGAAAGACGCCATGGCCTTCATGCAGGCGGCGACCCAGGATGCGGCGGCCTCCAGCAAACGTTTCGAGGCCGGGCTGAACCTGCTGAAGAAACAACCGCAGACCGACGTGAACAAACTTGCGGCCATCGGTTACTGCTTCGGCGGTGGCGTGGTGCTGAATGCGGCGCGCCAGGGTGAGCCGCTGGCTGGAGTGGTGAGTTTCCACGGTGCACTGGCGACCAAGACCCCGGCCACGCCCGGCAGTGTGAAGGCGAAAATTCTGGTGGAGCATGGCGCACTGGACAGCATGGTCACGCCGGACAACGTCAGCGCCTTCAAATCAGAAATGGACAAGGCCGGTGCTGACTACAAGTTCGTCAGCCTGGAGGGCGCCAAGCATGGCTTTACCAATCCGGATGCCGATCGCTTGAGCCACGGCGATCACGGTGGCCCGGATATCGGCTACAACAAGGCGGCCGATGAAAAATCCTGGGCAGACATGAAAGCGTTCTTCCAGAAGATCTTCAGCTGACTCAGAGACTGCATGACTTCCCTGTGGCGAGGGAGCTTGCTCCCGCTCGACGGCGAAGCCGTCGCAAAACCGGCCGATCAGGTCTACCTGACAGACCTGAATCGCAGTTTTCGGGGCCGCTCCGCGCCCCAGCGGGAGCAAGCTCCCTCGCCACAAAAGCGGTATCTGCTCTACCCCTTCCCAGTGCTAACCGGCAAAATGCCCGCCATGAATCCTACCCCTGCCCTGCCCGCCTGCTGCACCCCGCTCGATGCCCATTGGCCGTTGCCGACGGTGTTGCCTGATACCGTGTTGCTCAGCACCCATTTCGATCCGTCACAACTGCTCGGCGATGACTTTCAGCGCAGCGCCATCGAGCCACCACCAAGCATTCAGCGCTCGGTGGCCAAGCGGCAGGCGGAGTTTCTTGCCGGGCGCATCTGTGCCCGCGCGGCATTGCAACAATTGGAGGGCACTACGGCGGTCCCGGCGATTGGCGAAGATCGTGCTCCGGTGTGGCCGGCACATATCTGCGGTTCGATCACCCACAGCACCGGTCGCGCCGCTGCGATTGTCGCCAACAAGCGGCATTGGCGCGGTTTGGGGATGGATCTGGAAAACCTGCTCAACCCCGAGCGCGCCGAGCGTCTCGCCGGGGAAATCCTCATACCGGCAGAGTTGCAGCGCATGGCGGCAGGTGAGCGGGATCAGTTGGCGCTGCTGGTGACGCTGACGTTTTCGGTGAAGGAAAGCTTGTTCAAGGCGCTGTACCCGATCGTGCAAAAGCGCTTTTACTTCGAACATGCTGAAGTGCTGGAGTGGACGGAATACGGCCACGTACGCCTGCGCTTGTTGACGGACCTTTCGAATGAATGGCGCAACGGCACAGAGCTGGATGCGCAATTCGGGGTGCAGGACGGGCAATTGTTGAGTCTGGTCAGCATTCCGGCCTGAGATCTGTATTGCCTATTCGGACCATTTCGCGAGCAGGCTCGCTCCCACAGGAGAACACATTCCAAAGTGGGAGCGAGCCTGCTCGCGAAAGCGGCATGGTGGCCACCAAAAAACTCAGCGACGTTCCTGATTCCTCGGCCAGCTCAGGCTGAAGCAAGCCCCACCCAGACTCTTGCTCTTGCCAATGATCGCCCGGCCGTCATGCCAGTGGATGATCCGCCGCACAATCGACAAACCCAATCCATGTCCGCCTGACGCCCGGGTACGGCTGTCATCCAGACGCAGGAACGGCGTGAAGATTCGCTCCCACGCCACTTCCGGCACACCAGGCCCGTCGTCCTCGACGTCCACCCGGCAACGCAACTGCCCGACCTGATAACTCACCGTAACGTTCGAACGTGCATGGCGCATGGCGTTGCTCACCAGATTCTGCAAAGCCCGGTGCAAATAACGCGGCTCGGCCTCGACCCAGGCGTCGTCGTTATCCGCAGCCGACAGGCACAAGCCGCGCTGCACCGTGACCCCGGCGCGCAACGGCGCCAGTTCTTCAATGACTTGATTGACCAGCGCGTCGAGATCAATGCGCTGGAACGTCAGCGCCGGCGAGCCCTGCTCCAGCCGCGCATAGGTGAGCATTTCGTCGACCAGCTTATCGAGGTCCTCGATGTCGTGATCCATGCCCTCACGGTACTTTTCCAGCGCTTGCGGGGTGGTCGCCGAACCGATCATCTCCAGACCGAAACGCAAGCGCGCCACCGGCGTGCGCAACTCGTGGGACACCGCGCGCACCAGTTCGCGCTGGATCGCCAGCAACTGCTGCAAGTGCTCAGCCATTTTGTTGAACGCCGAAGCCAGGCGGCCGACCGAGTCGGCCCCGCGCGCCGGCACACGGGTTTCCAAGCTGCCCTTGGCGATGCGCGTGGCCGCCGCTTCGAGGCCGCGCAAACGCCGTTCGAGCTGGCGCACCAACAGATAAACGATAAGGCCGATCAAACTCAGGCCGAGCGCGGCAATCAACACCAGCCATTCCGGCGGATACGGATTCATCTGATACAGCGGGCCGATTTCCAGCACCCACGGTGTGCCGACCATGCCGGCAAACACGCGGATCGAATCGCCGCCCTTGCCCAACGCCATCACCGTGTCGCCCTCGGATACGCGTCGGCTCTGATCTTCATCCATGTCGGCGTCGTTCACCGTGACCAGACGCAGATCAAATCCGAAGCCCTTCTCTTGCTTTATCTGCTCCAGCCGCTTGGGCTGTTCGCCCACGGGCACACGCACCAGCTCATCGGCCAGCAGATAAATAGTCGCGCGGGCCAATTGCTCGCTGATCTGCTGCACCTCTCCGACCAGCACCAGCTGTTCCTTGTCGCTGACCAGCCGGTAGACCTTTGCTGCATGCGGCCCGGTTTGCTCCACCAGCGCCTGCCCACGCTGCACCCGAGTGCGCTGGGTCAGGTCGAGGTCGGTCTCGGCAAACTTTTTCAACGCC
Source organism: Pseudomonas sp. NPDC087598 (assembly GCF_044743525.1). Taxonomy (NCBI): domain Bacteria; kingdom Pseudomonadati; phylum Pseudomonadota; class Gammaproteobacteria; order Pseudomonadales; family Pseudomonadaceae; genus Pseudomonas; species Pseudomonas sp. NPDC087598. Next base: position 32,516 of record NZ_JBIUWQ010000062.1, read on the forward strand.
AGCGGAATCCCGAGCAAACGCTCCCACACCAGCAGCGCACGATGGCGCTCGGTTTCGTTCATCGGTTGCAGGTTGTCGGCCATCAGCGAGAACGTGCCATGGGCCAGGCGCTCGCGGTATTGCTCGCTGCGCACCTGGTTAAGCAGGTTCAGCGCGAGCACGCCAAGCACCGCCACCAGAATCAGCGCTGCGCACATGCCGCCGTAAATGCGCAGGAAAATCGAGTTCACAGCGGCAGGTCTACGCAGGCTTCCGGGACAAACAGATAGCCTTTGCTGCGGATGGTCTTGATCAGGCGCGGGTGATCGGGGTCATCGCCGATTTTCGGGCGGATGCGCGAGATGCGCACATCGATCGAGCGGTCCTGGCCGTCATAGCCGATGCCGCGCAGAGCGGTAAAGATTTCTTCCCGGGAAAGAATTCGCCCGGCATTGGATACCAACAGCCAGAGCAGATCGAATTCGGCGCTGGTCAACTCGATGCCGTTGTCGCTCAACCAGGCTTCGCGCAAGGCATCGTCCACCACCAGCGGACCGAATTGCAGTCGACGGCTTTTTTCCGTGGCGGGCTCCGGTGTGTCACTGCGTCGCAGCAACGCCTGAATCCGCGCCAGCAACAGGCGCGGGCGCACCGGTTTGCAGACGTAATCGTCGGCGCCCAGATCAAGCCCCTGAATCTGGTCGGCATCGTCGGTACGCGCCGTGAGCATCAGGATCGGCCCGTCATAACGGTCGCGCACCTTGCGGCAGATGCTCAGGCCATCTTCACCGGGCAGCATCAGATCGAGAATCACCAGATCCGGCTGCTCCTTGATGATCCGCGCCGCCGCCAGCGCACCATTGCCTTCGATTTCGACACGCAGTCCATTGGCTTGCAGGTAGTCGCGAGTGAGTTCGGCCAGACGCAGATCATCCTCGACTATCAATACCTGAAAGGCTTGTTGCTCCACCGGTGACCTCTGCTTGCTGTTTTTATTAATAGAAGGAGCGCTTCAACCATCTCATGTAGGAGCTGCCGAAGGCTGCGATCTTTTGATCTTGCCTCTAAAACAAAGTCAAAAGATCGCAGCCTTCGGCAGCTCCTACAGAGGCATATGAATGTCGGATCCTCCCGTTCTTTTGTCATGTTTCTGGAGGATAAGAATGCCTGCGCACGGCCCGATTGTATAAACGGCGTACAGCCAGAACACAAGTCGGTAAATGCGTTCGGACAAGGCGGTTTTTTGTGATAGGGTTCGCGCCCTTAAAAATCCGCTGAAGCGTTTTTCCAGGTGAAAAAACAGTGACAAACGGTCTAGCTCAGCAGGTTCGCGGCCTACACGCGAATTCACCGTTTCGCACACAATTTACGCACAGGTTTATCCACAGGCTATACATTGCAATAGCCACCCAAAACGCATTATCTTGTACCCCGCGTTCAAAAAAACCCTACATGTAGGGTTTGAGACAAAAAACCAAACACAAACCGGACAGTGAATTCAAGGCTTTTTATTGCCATTGTCGGGTTGAACCAAACGTATTTTTACCAGCCCAAACCGCACCTGCGGATGGCTACCGTTTTTCAGTCGGCCACGACGATTACGGTACGGGTGTTGCAGTCCGAAACTGCTCCCCGAAAGGAATGCGGTTTGACGCGTATCGCGCGAACCGAAGACTTCGGCATGGAAGCGGCGCCCACAAGGCCCCTTCCTGAACTGTCCCGAAGTCGTTATGCCCGGCGCGTGCCGGTTGTAGTGCTTCAGGACGGAACGGTGGGCACCGTGATGGTGCCCAAACAAACATAGAGAACGTGGAGACACCCATGCAAACCGACACAACTCGCGAGAACCCGCAGGGCACCTTGCCGCAGGCCGCCGATTCGACTTCGGATCTGGCAGCCACCGCGCCTGGTCAACTGCGCGTGATCAAGCGTAAAGGCACTGTCGTTCCTTACACCGATGACAAGATCACCGTCGCTATCACCAAAGCGTT
>NZ_JBIUWQ010000062.1:34495-36764 GCF_044743525.1 Pseudomonas sp. NPDC087598
CGAACAGGTCACCGCGACCTTCAAGCGTCGCATGCCATCGGGCGGCACCATCCACATCGAAGAGATCCAGGACCAGGTCGAACTGGCCCTGATGCGTGCCGGCGAGCAGAAAGTCGCTCGCGACTACGTGATCTACCGTGACGGTCGTTCGAAAGAACGCGCTGCCCACGCCCCGGCCGAAGAAGCGGTCAACGCGCATCCGTCGATCCGCATCACCCGCGCCGACGGCAGCTTCGCACCGCTCGACATGGGCCGTCTGAACACCATCGTCACCGAGGCCTGCGAAGGTCTGGAAGAAGTCGACGGCGACCTGATCCAGCGCGAAACCCTGAAAAACCTGTACGACGGCGTGGCCCTGACCGACGTCAACACCGCTCTGGTGATGACTGCCCGTACCTTGGTTGAGCGCGAGCCGAACTACTCGTTCGTGACCGCCCGCCTACTGATGGACACCCTGCGTGCCGAAGGCCTGAACTTCCTCGAAGTCGCCGAAAGCGCCACCCATCACGAAATGGCCGACCTGTACGCCAAGGCCCTGCCGGCTTACATCGCCAAAGGTATCGAGTTCGAACTGCTGAACCCTGTGCTGGCCACCTTCGACCTGGAAAAACTGGGCAAGGCGATCAACCACGAGCGCGATCAGCAATTCACCTACCTGGGCCTGCAAACCCTGTACGACCGCTACTTCATCCACAAGGATGGCGTGCGTTTCGAACTGCCGCAGATCTTCTTCATGCGCGTGGCCATGGGCCTGGCGATCGAAGAAAAGCAGAAAGAAGACCGTGCGATCGAGTTCTACAACCTGCTGTCGTCGTTCGACTACATGTCGTCGACCCCGACGCTGTTCAACGCCGGTACCCTGCGTCCACAGCTGTCGAGCTGCTACCTGACCACCGTTCCGGACGACCTGTCGGGCATCTACCACGCGATCCACGACAACGCCATGCTGTCGAAATTCGCTGGTGGCCTGGGCAACGACTGGACCCCGGTGCGCGCACTGGGTTCGTACATCAAAGGCACCAATGGCAAGTCGCAGGGCGTGGTTCCGTTCCTGAAAGTCGTGAACGACACCGCCGTCGCCGTTAACCAGGGTGGCAAGCGCAAAGGCGCTGTCTGTGCTTACCTGGAAACCTGGCATATGGACATTGAGGAGTTCATCGAACTCCGCAAGAACACCGGTGATGATCGTCGTCGTACCCACGACATGAACACCGCCAACTGGATCCCTGACCTGTTCATGAAGCGTGTCTTCGATGACGGCAAGTGGACCCTGTTCTCGCCATCCGAAGTACCGGACCTGCACGACCTGACCGGTAAAGCCTTCGAAGAGCGCTACGAGTACTACGAAGCCCTGACCGAGTACCCGGGCAAGGTCAAGCTGTTCAAGACCATCCAGGCCAAAGACCTGTGGCGCAAAATGCTCTCCATGCTGTTCGAAACCGGCCACCCATGGCTGACTTTCAAAGACCCGTGCAACCTGCGTAGCCCGCAGCAGCACGTCGGCGTGGTTCACAGCTCGAACCTGTGCACCGAGATCACCTTGAACACCAACAAGGACGAGATCGCCGTTTGCAACCTGGGCTCGATCAACCTGCCGAACCACATCGTCGATGGCAAGCTGGACACCGCCAAGCTGCAACGCACCGTCAACACTGCCGTGCGCATGCTCGACAACGTGATCGACATCAACTACTACTCGGTGCCACAAGCGAAGAACTCCAACTTCAAGCACCGTCCAGTGGGTCTGGGCATCATGGGCTTCCAGGACGCTCTGTACCTGCAGCACATCCCTTACGGCTCCGACGCTGCCGTCGAGTTCGCCGACAAGTCGATGGAAGCGGTCAGCTACTACGCGATCCAGGCTTCCTGCGACCTGGCTGACGAGCGCGGCTCGTACGAGACGTTCAACGGTTCGCTGTGGTCCAAAGGCATCCTGCCGCTGGACTCGCAACAGATCCTGATCGAACAACGCGGCCAGAAGTACATCGACGTTGACCTGAACGAAACCCTGGACTGGGCACCGGTTCGCGCCCGTGTACAAAAAGGCATTCGTAACTCCAACATCATGGCCATCGCACCGACCGCGACCATCGCCAACATCACTGGCGTATCGCAGTCGATCGAACCGACCTACCAGAACCTGTATGTGAAATCGAACCTGTCAGGCGAATTCACCGTGATCAACCCGTACCTGGTTCGCGACCTCAAGGCTCGCGGTCTTTGGGACTCGGTCATGATCAACGACCTGAAGTACTACGACGGTTCGGTT